>DATNQR010000136.1:0-11676 GCA_036703905.1 Thermosynechococcaceae cyanobacterium | reverse complement strand
CCACGCGGCCGACCGCGCGATCGTAGATTCACTGCTGAACGCTGAACCTACCCCCCATGCCTTGGCAGATCTGGCGCGGTTGCGAATCCGCTACCAGGGTTTTCCGGGAGCTAGGGATATTCAGGCGGATCTGGACAAGATTCTGAAGCAATGGGATTTGTCTGAAGAAGTCCTTTACGAGCAAACGCGCCAGATCCACGCCACAACTCAGGTATACAAGGGACGCACCAACAAGCTAGAGGATTGGAGCTAGACTACTTTTCCACTGCGGCTCAGCTTTCACTGCGGCTCAGCTTCTACTGTGATTAGCTTCTTGTGACTAGCTTCTACAGTGACTAGCTTCTACTGCGGTTCAGCACTGGAGTTAGGTGGTGGGGGCAGCGAGATGGCTGCGGAAGGGGCAGCAGTGGGCTGAGGGACAGGCACATTGGGAGATGGCTCAATTGCTGGGGAAGGGAGACTGGGCTGGGCAGCAGCGATCGCAGTCAGCGCTTGGTTCACCTGAGCTTGCTGCTGGAGTTGCTGCGTGGAAGACACCAGCCCATTCAGACTGTTGACCAAATTCTTCAAATTGCTCCGAAACGCGGGATCGCCCGTCAGTTCATCCAGATCGGCAGTGATTTTCTGGGCGTTCTGGAAGGTAGCCCTGGCAGAGTCGAGGGTTTGCTGAATTACCAGCAGATTTGAGGGATTGTTGAGGGATTTGGACACGTCCCGGAAATTAGCCGCCGCCTCAGACGCATTAACTGAAAGGGTATCCAGGTTACGAACCAGTTGGCTGCGCTCTAGTTGGTTCAGAGTGGGGTCGAGACGGTTCAGGGAAGCGCGAAGCCGCACAGAGATGGCGTTGATATTGTCCAGGGTGTTGACTGTGCTAGCTCGATTGGCGTTCAGGAAGCCGTTCAAGTTCCCAACTGTGGCTCCCACCTCGTTGGCTGCTTGCCCGATCGAGCGATTTGTAGCGGAAAAGTTGGCGATTTCCCCCTGCACTGACTTGGCCACCTCCCGAAACTCACGGCTCAAAGCGCCCACCTCTGCGGCCGCTTCCGCAGCGTTCTTCAGGACTGCATTGGCGTTTCCAACCAGTTTGGGGTCGCTATACAGTTCGGTAAATCGCAGCGCTGCCCGCAGCACATCGTCCACACTCGCGCCCAACTGTCCGGGCAGGTGAGTGTTGTTGCAGACGATCAAGTTGTTGTCGCAATCGCGATCGAGGGGCTTGGTGTCGCCAATGGCGTTGAGTTGCTTGGCGGGGGTGATGTCGATCGAGGTATCCCCCAGAAAGCCCGTCGGATTCGCCTGCACCGTCACATTTCGAGGAATCACCACGTCGGCGGGGGAAACTTCCACTTCCACCTCTACCAAATTTGGCCCAGGGCTGATCCTGGTAATCTTACCCACCACCACACCCCGATAGCGAACCTGGCTACCCACCTGTAGCCCATTGATGTTCACGAAGTCGAAAACGACTTTGTAGCTGCGGTTGCCTAGACTGAAGCCCCGTATCCACAGAATTAGTCCAATGAAAACACCGAGTCCCAGCAGGATCAGTAGCCCCACAGAACCTTCTCGAATTGTCCGCGATCGCATGACCTTCCCTCGTTGCTATTAGCCAATCATCTATCTATGTAGCCGATTACACGATTAGCCGATGACTTGGATAGGGCCTTCCACACTGCCGCTAAAGAACTGTCGCACTAGCGGGTTGTGAGTCGTGTCTACCTCTTGAATGCTGCCGGCCCACTGAACTTTACCTTGGTAGAGAAACACCACGCGATCGGCCGTGCGCCGGATGGTACTCTCCTGATGAGTCACCATAACATACGAGCCGCAGCCCCCTTGAGAACGCTGCAACTGCCGCACCAGATCCTCGATTACGGTGGAGGCGATCGGGTCAAGTCCGGCGGTAGGTTCATCATAAAGCAACACCTCTGGATCACCTTGAGGATTGTCTGGGTTGGCCATGATGGCGCGGGCAAAGCTGACTCGCTTCCGCATTCCCCCAGATAACTCCGATGGGTAGCGATCGCTAATTCCCGATAGCCCCACCATTTCTAGACGTTCTTCCACCAAGTTTTTGATTCGGGATCGCGAGAGACGAGAGTGCTGGTAGAGCAGAAATCCCACGTTTTCCTGAACGGTGAGGGAGTCAAATAGGGCTGCCTGCTGAAATACCATACCGATCGTGATGGGGTCTGGGGCATCATCCAGAATGCCCGATCGACGCTGCCCCTGAACATATATTTCCCCTGTATCTGGAGCCAGCAACCCCGCAATCACCCGCAGGATCGTAGATTTACCGGTGCCAGATGGGCCAATAATTCCCAGTGCTTCCCCGCGATGAATCGTTAGATCCACTGCATCTAGCACAACATTGTTACCAAATTTCTTGGAAACCCCTTTGAGTTCAATGATTGGTTCAGCCATCAGGATGTGAACTGCACTCCTCGGTAACTCCCCAACAACGAGTCTAAAATCTTGCGATCAATGTGATTAGATTGTCGTTTCTCTCTGAGCTACTGTGGCTTTATGAGATTGCAACAACCTGAGCCAACATAGCATTTTTCCCTGTCCTACCTATCCCTGTCTCGCTGGGTAGCGCAGAAATTTGCTCCTCATGCGATTCGTTGCTAGAGATTCGTCGCTAGAGAGTTTAGGGCATTGGATTCAGAGGGATATAAGAATGTTGCCTTCAGTTAGGAGTTTCGCCCCCTGCACTCCGTTTTAACCCACACCGCCTCAACAGAAGCTTTCCTCACCCACAATTTCCTCACCCATAATTAAAGCGTTGAAGAATCGCTGGCTGATAGAGTGCTGCTAGCAATTTCAGCTTTTGCTTTCGCAGATTTCTCTTTGCGTTCGCTGTACCGATCGGTCAAATAATCTACCTTGTCACGCAGGAGCAGGGTGAACTTGTAAAGCTCCTCCATGACATCCACCACGCGATCGCGGTAGGGAGAGTCTTTCATGGTTCCGTCTTCATGGAATTCCTGGTAAGCCTTTGCTACCGAAGATTGGTTTGGGATCGTGAACATTCGCATCCAGCGCCCCAGCAACCTCATTGTGTTGACCGCATTGAAGGACTGCGAACCACCAGACACCTGCATTACTGCCAAGGTTCTCCCTTGCGTTGGGCGGACGGCTCCAATGCTGAGGGGAATCCAGTCAATCTGATTTTTCAAAATGCCCGTGATTTGACCGTGCATCTCTGGGCTTGTCCACACTTGCCCCTCTGACCAAAGGCTTAACTCGCGGAGTTCCTGAACCTTCGGGTGTGTGTCAGGCACACTGCTGTAGATTGGCAGTTCACGCGGATCGAAAAAGCGAACTTCTGCGCCAAGCTCTGTGATGATCCGGGCGGCCTCTTCTGCCAGCAATCGGCTGTAGGAGCGATCGCGCAGAGAGCCGCACAGGAACAAAATTCGAGGGGGATGAGCGAATTCAGTCTCAAATTCAGTCATAGACGAGCCATATTTTTTACAGAAAATCAAGTTTGTAGTCATCTAAACAGGAGCGCTAAGTCACTGCTGATGGGGGCTGAATAAGATCACGATCGTCCCCACTAGCGAAATCGCAACACCAAGCAAATCCCATCTGTCCGGTTTGACATTCTCAACGAGCCACAACCAAAGAACGGACGAAAGAATATAAACTCCACCGTAAGCTGCGTAGACTCTTCCAGCGTTTGAAGCGTCTATCTTGGTCAACGCAAAAGCAAAACCAATCAGGGCTAGTACACCTGGAATAACCCAAAGAACGCTTCTTCCCAGCCTCAACCATGACCAGAAGGCATAACATCCAGAGATTTCTCCTAGGGCAGCAAGAAGAAAAAAGACAAATGTCTGCATTAATTTAGGGGTATAAGTTTCTTAGTTCATACTTTATCTTCCTGCCAACGCTTGTAGAAAAGTCGTTTGAGCTAGTCGCAGTTCAGCTTTAGGGTTAGCAGTTTGAATCACCTGTATGGCGCTGTCGTAGGATGAACCTGTGCGAATCAGATAAGCCCCCAGCATTGTTCCTGTCCGGCGATTGCCACTGGTGCAATGTACGGCCACTGCATGACCTAGTTGGTTTTGCTGCTCTACAAAATCTTGAAGTTCTTGAATCTGTTCTTGAGTCGATGCAGTTCCTCCTTTTGTGGGCAACCAAAGATAAGGAAAGCCTGTTTGCTCATACAAATCCAAATTTGAGGGGTCATCCATCACGGATACGATCGCCCCAATACCTGCCTCCTGCAACTCAGGCAATTCCTCTGGCGTTGGTTTACGGACGCCCGCCAGTTTTTTAGGAATTGCCCACCATAGATTTTCAGAGATTGATTGTTCCATATTTTCTAAAGGGAAACTTTAAAACCCCCTTCAATGAGGGATTGCTGGCTCCACTCGTCCTCACTTAATAGGGATAATAGGGATCGCTTCAAAGGATTCGATCAATCGAGTTACTCGCTCTCTTATCTCATCTCGGACTCTGGGGAAGATTTCGGGTTGCTCTGCTGGGTCATCCAGTTGCCAGTCTTCAAACACTTCCCGCGTTAACCACTGCGGCGGCAAATTCACGCCACAGCCGCAGAGGGAAATCACCACATCAAAATCTTCTGGCTTGAAGTCACTCAAGGGGTTTGAGGTTTGATTGCTAATATCGATCCCCGCATCTTTCATGGTAGCGATCGCTTCGGGCCTGACGTGACTTGCCTCCAAACCTGAACTCATCACGGTGATTGTTTCGGCTCCCAAATGTTTGGCAAACCCTTCTGCCATCTGAGACCGAGCCGAATTCTTCTTGCACACAAACATCACACGCTTCATAGATAACTTCCTCGCACACTTTACAACTAAAAAAACTACAAACCTGCCGATCTACGGTCTTTGAAATAATGCTGTTCAAACCAGAAAGAAACATTGACAAGGGCAATCAGCGCTGGCACTTCAACTAATGGCCCAATAACGGCGGCAAAGGCAGCGCCAGAGTTGATGCCAAACACTGCGATCGCAACGGCGATCGCGAGTTCAAAGTTGTTTCCGGCCGCCGTGAAAGCGACGCTGGCGGACTTGGAATAGTCGGCTTTGATCTTCCAAGCCATGTAGAAGCTCGTAACAAACATGATCCCGAAGTAGATCAACAGAGGAATAGCAATCCGCACCACATCTAAGGGAATCTGCACGATTAGATTTCCTTTTAAGCTGAACATCACGACGATCGTGAACAGCAACGCTATCAATGTGATGGGGCTGATCTTAGGAATGAATTCTTCGTGATACCAACTTCTCCCTTTTGTTTTGACTAGAAAGTAACGAGTGAAAAATCCAGCTAGAAAGGGAATGCCGAGATAGATAAAAACACTCTCTGCAATCTCAGCAATGCTGATGTCTACTACGCTACTTTGCAAACCAAACGCTGGCGGCAAAACGGAGAGATAGAACCAGGCAAACGGGCTATAGAAGATAACCTGAAAGATGCTGTTGAAAGCGACTAGCCCAGCGGTGTACTCAGTGTTACCTCTCGCGAGATCGCTCCAGACGACAACCATTGCAATGCAACGAGCCAACCCAATTAGAATTAACCCCACCATGTATTCGGGGTAGTCCCGCAGGAAGGTAATTGCCAGAATAAACATCAGGATGGGCCCGAAAATCCAGTTCTGGAATAGCGACAGTCCTAGAATCTTTCCGTTGCTAAAAACATCACCCAACTCTTCGTAGCGCACCTTTGCAAGAGGGGGATACATCATCAGAATTAAGCCAATGGCGATCGGAACGTTTGTTGTCCCAATATTGAATTGATTGACCACAGCATCGATCGCTGGGAACAGGTAGCCGATGCCAACACCGATGGCCATTGCCAGAAAAATCCACAGGGTCAAGAAGCGATCGAGGAAGGAGAGTTGTTTAACGGGCGCAGTTGTTGCCATTTAAGGGTTGAGGTAGAGGAATAGACAAATGAGCTAGAGTGACCTGGCGAAGTCAGGCACTTCAGGCTCACTTTTGCGGCTCTTGAGAACCGACTTGGAAAACTGCCTGCCGCCGCAACAGCTCAGCGATCGTCACATCAGGCTGCGGCACTCCCTCAAACACCGTGCCGATCTCGCCCCGGATGAACTGCACATTGGCAATGTGATAAGCCTCATCTGGCAACGGCACGTAACCGACTCGGGGTGCAGTGTCCTTGGCAGCCTTCAGGTAGTACTCCACAAAAGACCGGACTTCAGCCTTGTTCTGCACTGACTTGAAACTGACGTAGATGAACAGAGGACGAGAGAACGGCTGATACTGAGCTTTTTCTACAGCCTTGCGGGACGGGAGAATGGCTCCTTTTCCGTGATCGATCGCCAGAGCTTTTAGGCGGTTTTGATTGGCTTCGTAGTAGGCGAAACCGAAGTACCCCAAGGCATTCGGATCATTGACGATTCCCTGTACCAGCGCGTTGTCGTCTTCGCTGGCGATGTAGTCTGTCCGACTTGCTTTGGCACTGCCACTGGTGACTTCGTTGAAGTAATCAAACGTGCCGGAGTCTTTTCCAGCCCCGTATAGCTTCAGGGGTTTGTCGGGATAGGAGTCTCTGACTTGCTTCCAATTGGTGATTTTGCCCTGAGCAGCGGGTTCCCAGATTTTCTTGAGTTCTTCCAGGGTGATGTCTTGGGCCCAGTCGTTTTTGGAATTCACCGTCAGGGTCAGGGCATCGAACGCTACGGGTAGTTCGATGAAGGCAACGCCAGCTTTTGCACAAGTCTCCATTTCTGCCAGAGAGATGGGACGGGAAGCATTGCTGATGTCTGTTTCGCCAGCACAGAACTTGCGAAAGCCCCCGCTTGTGCCAGAAAACTTGACGACAACCTGAGTTTGCTGACCATCAGGAGTTTTGCGATACTCCTTCGCGATCGCGTCAGAGATGGGATACACCGTGCTTGACCCGTCGATTGCAACGGTTCCGCCAGCAGGAACCGTTGCATTGGTGACGGTCTGAGCCGGGGCAGGGGACTGAGCGGTTGAGCGAGACGGATTAGTTTGACTACAAGCAGCCAGAGTCAGGGCAGTTGCCGCAACCCAAATCAAAGCAGGCTGAAGCCTGCCCGGTACGTCAGATAACATAGGAGTTCTTATCTAAACAGGACTAGACAGAAGATGAGGAGGTGGCTAGGCAGTGAGAAATCTTGGAGCGGGCTGTTGAGTTAAGCGAATCCTCAGCCTTCGAGGCTATGCGGAGAAGATCTTAAGTTTTGTATCTGTAGACAGACAGCCTAGGACACTGGATTTGCAAGGGGTGTGGAGGGGTTGTCCCAACCAAGAGTGAAACCCCTGCACTCCGTCCCAACCTATAAGGCTATGTTTCCATCACCTATGAGGCTATGTTTCCATCATTTCAAAAAAAGTTGATTTGTCAAGCAGTGGAATACTCATATCAAGAAAAATTAATGTTTAGGCTGCATCCTAGCAGGGGCGCGCAGGCACGATCGGGCTATAGCGACGGAATTCTGAGAGGTATTGCTCTAACGCCATGAACTGAGCGAGGTTCAAACGGTAGTAAATCCAGCGTCCTTCTTGTCGGGACTGCACTAATCCGGCTTCCCGTAAGGTTTTGAGGTGAAAAGAGAGTTTGGATTGCGACACCTGCATCGCTTCACACAGGTCGCAAACGCACAACTCTTTGTCTCGCAGCAGTTCGATCGCCTTAACCCGCAGAGGATCAGACAGGGCATGGAACCCGGCAACCACTAAAGTGGTTGAGAGAGTTGGAGCGGTTGTCATTCGGTAAGACCTTGCGACCTGAAGCTTTATTTTAGTTCAAGTTTTCTTGCTGAGAAATCTCACCAGGCTTGGAAGTATCCGCCTCAAAGCGCAAAGCTTGACCCCGTGCGGCTGATGGGAAAGTGCCACGATCGTAGACAATTTCTCCGTTTACCAGCGTCACCTGGGCCCAGCCAGTCAAGCTCCAACCTTCAAAGGGACTCCAGCCACACTTAGTTTGCAGTTCCTCCCGCAGCACTGGGCGGTAGGTAGTGAGGTCTACCAGCACCAGATCAGCATCATAGCCAGGGACGATCGCGCCTTTGTTGGGAATTCGGTAGGCTTTGGCGACGGCAGCAGACATCCAGTGCGCCACCTGGGCTACTGTGCAGCGACCCTGCTGGGCCTGAGTCAGCATCAGGGCTAAAGACGTTTCTACTCCCGGCATCCCTGACGGCGTATTTGGATATTCCTGCGCTTTTTCTTCCAATGTGTGCGGGGCATGGTCAGTGGCGATGAAGTCCAGCACGCCGTCCCGCAGCGCCTCCCAGAGAACAGCATTGTCGTGGGGCGATCGCAGGGGTGGGTTCATCTGGGCTAGGGAGCCGATCGTTCCGTAGGCTTCGGTGTTCAGCAGCAAATGTTGGGGCGTGACTTCGGCCGTTACCCAGGCAGGTTTATCTTGCCGCAGCAATTCTGCTTCTTCGGCGGTGGAGAGGTGGAGAATGTGCAGCCGTCGCTGGTATTTTTTAGACAGCTTCAGAGCCAGTTGGGTCGCCTTCAGGGCAGCTTGATTGTCCTGAATCTGGGAATGAACCGATCGATCGGTCACCCCCGCAAATTCCTGCCGCCGTTGGGCAATCCGTGCCTGATCTTCCGCATGAACGGCAATCAGGCGATCGCCCTGGGAAAAAATTCGCTCCAAGGCGTCGTCCTGATCCACCAGCAGCGCCCCATGCATCGATCCCATGAAGATCTTGATCCCTGGCGTGGGGTGGGCAGTCAGTAGGTCAGGCAGTGCCTCTGCCGTCGCGCCAATGAAGAAACCGTAGTTGACTAGGGATTTCTGGGCAGCACGATCGAGTTTGTCGGTTAGGGCGGCCTGGGTAGTGGTCAGAGGTTTGGTGTTGGGCATTTCCAGGAAGGACGTAATGCCACCTCTGGCGCAAGCGCGGCTGGCGGTGGTCAGGTCTTCCTTGTGTTCCAATCCGGGTTCGCGGAAATGCACCTGGGGATCGATCGCCCCTGGCAGCAAGGTCAGCCCCGTTGCGTCGATCGTGTAGCCGTCACCCGTGAGATCAGCGCCGATCTCGGCGATCGTGCCTTGGTGAATCCGCACGTCTCCCCGCAGAAATTCCCCATTGGGCAACAAAATCTGGGCGTTCCGAATAATTCCCGATCCAGCCATAGCAACTCAAACCTGCTGTAGTGAACAATAGAAGGTGAAAGGACACCGCCTCTTCTGTCATTATCAATTTTTAGTTGCCGCGAGCCAAGCCTGGAGGTTTTATGACGCTCACGGCCAAAGACCTGGAGAAACTGCAAGCGCAAGCCTCAGACTATCGCATGGAGTTGGTCGGTGGCAGAATCACGGTCATGAGTCTTTCGGGTTATCGAGGCGGCTGAAGAGGAGTAGGACGAGCGCAGATTCCCAAATCCTTCAAGGTATGGGGACTGTACGAGGAGATCTCATATGAGTCGAGCAGGTTGGTTTAGAGCCGTCTTGGCTGCAATTATAGGGATTGGTCTGGTAGGTATATCCACAGATCGAAGTCTCTGGTCGGTTTCGCCTTTCTGCGGAGCACTGCTGGTGCTTTCTATGGTGCTAGGTGTTGGGGTTGGCATGGCGGCAGGCGGGATGAGTGCAATCACACATCACTCTGTTAGAGCCGGAGTCCTTCTTTTTCGACGAGTGGTTATTCGCACAGGTATTGGTGCGTCGGTGGGCATCTCGATCGGCTGGCTGTTAGGAAAGCCTTTTGACATCACACCGACCGTCCACAATGTTCCAGAAGCTTTCACGCTTGGCGGAGTAGAGAAAGGTTTGATCCTTGTAGTGTGCTGGTTCTTCAGCTTAATTGCTGCTCTAATTAGCCTTTGAGCCTGTCACACTTATCCTGGAAGTGACGATCGAGGTTTACATATATAAGCAAAACAAATAGGAATTTTTGCTTACTAAATCTGGTAAACAGAGGAGTAAAAGTCATCTTCGTAGACAAAGTATCTTAAGATTATCCTAAGAATCTAGTTCGTTATTTGACCCAACACCAGGAGGATTGTTTATGGCGCTCGTACCCATGCGGCTGCTGCTCGACCATGCCGCAGAGAACGGCTACGGCATCCCTGCCTTCAACGTCAACAACTTGGAGCAAATCCAGGCCATCCTGCTCGCAGCGGTGGAAACCGACAGCCCGGTGATCCTGCAAGCATCACGCGGCGCTCGTAAGTATGCTGGCGAAAACTTCCTCCGTCACCTGATTCTGGCTGCGGTGGAAACCTATCCCCAGATTCCGATCGTCATGCACCAGGATCACGGCAACGAGCCTGCCACCTGCTACTCTGCCATCAAAAACGGCTTCACCAGCGTCATGATGGACGGCTCTTTGGAGGCAGATGCCAAAACTCCCTCCAGCTATGAATACAACGTGCAGGTCACCAGCGAAGTGGTGAAAGTGGCCCACGCGATCGGTGCTTCGGTAGAAGGCGAGCTGGGTTGCCTCGGCTCCCTGGAAACGGGCAAAGGCGAAGCCGAAGACGGTCACGGATTTGAGGGCGAATTGGATCACTCTCAATTGCTGACCGATCCCGATGAAGCTGTAGACTTTGTGGAAAAAACCCAGGTAGACGCGCTAGCCGTTGCCATTGGAACCAGCCACGGAGCCTACAAGTTCACCCGCAAACCCACGGGCGAGATTCTGGCCATCAGCCGCATCGAAGAAATCCACCGCCGCCTGCCCAACACCCACTTGGTCATGCATGGTTCTTCCTCCGTCCCTGAAGATTTGATCGCTCTGATCAACCAGTACGGCGGCGCAATCCCTGAAACCTACGGTGTACCTGTGGAAGAGATCCAGAAGGGCATCAAGAGCGGCGTTCGTAAAGTCAACATCGACACCGACAACCGCCTGGCCATCACCGCCGCCGTGCGGGAAGCCCTGGCGAAGGACACGAAGGAGTTTGACCCGCGCCACTTCCTCAAGCCTTCCATCAAATACATGCAGAAGATTTGTGCCGATCGCTATCACCAGTTCGGCACTGCCGGCAACGCCAGCAAGATCAAGCAGGTCTCGCTAGAGGACTACGCTGCGAAGTATGCCAAAGGCGAACTGGCAGCCAAAGTCGCTAAGGCAGCCGTCAGCGTTTAAGCTGCATCTGCGCTAAATCTCACTTGCTAGACATCGGGCAGCTTTCGAGTTGCCCGATTTTTTTGCCCGATTTCTTGGAACCATCTCTACTGAATCTTGGCCCCCAGGGCCTGACAAAAGTTGGGAACTCCCGTTTTTATCACGTAGATCGTGACTGGAGTAGCCAGCTTTAAGGGTAGGGTCGTGTGTTCTGTCATCATCAGCAGAGCATTGGCGATCGCCCCAGATTCCAGGTTTTCCTTCAGTCCTTCCTGGCAGATGACGTGCCGCCAGCGCTTGGCCAGACCTTCAATCCAGCGATCGTTCGTGTCCGGTTCCTGCCCCACCTGAATCGCCAGACTAATCGCTGCGTCCTCTAGGTCGCCTTCGCAGTCGGCCAGTTCATCCAGCGCCGCCACTGCATCTGGATAGCTGCTCAACTCAGCGCGGAAGCGCTCGATTTCCTCTGGCGTAACAATGATGGACATTACAGAACTCTCATGAGGGTGCAGATTGAATCAGGCAGATTCTATCATCCGCCGCCAACTGTGACAGGGAAAATAGCGTGCCAATCAAAACAAAACCGAGAACCCTGTACGAGTCCTCGGTGT
>DATNQR010000135.1:0-11771 GCA_036703905.1 Thermosynechococcaceae cyanobacterium | reverse complement strand
GCAATGGCAACGGTCTGTTCCACAGAATGCCAGGACAGATTAACGGGTTGTTCGAGGCTCAAGACTCCCGAAGGCAATACCTTGACAGATCTTCGCTGCACCAGACTGGCGATCGCCGTACCAACCGCTCGTCTTGCTCCGCCAGCCAGGTAGGCAGTCTCATAGTCATTGAGTTTCAAGAATGGCCGGCGAGGATCGCTATCCGGTTGCCGTAGATAGTTTCGCAGCCAATGGGCCACGGGTAGAATGACTGCTGACAGCACGATATAGAGCGTGAGAAATTCTGTCCCAGAAAAATCCATTGGATCAGGTAGCCCTTGGCATCCCCCCAAGCTCATCACTAGAGAGCAAAAAAGCAGGGCCGGCAAAACCAATCGCAGGCTGGGTACATTCCTAGATACATTCAGAGTTGGCTTCGACAGCACCCAGTTTTGCTGCGTGTTGACTCGGATAAAGTTTAGATCTCGCCCAAATCGATCGCTAGGCAACGGCCAAAGCTCCACGGGCGGAAACTCACCAAACCAGTGCTGATAGCTCTCCAGAGTTTTGCCATACCACTCATCAAACTTCTGACCCTCTGCCTGTCCGCCGCGCGTCGGTTCATGGTGCAACGGACGCTGCAAAACCTGGGTACAGAATTCTTCCCAGTACGATCGAGTGTAGGTCAGGTGCAAGTGCCAGACTTGATCAACCTGATCCGAGGGCGTGACTGGATGCCCCGCCACCACCGCCAGAAACGCAAACCTTTTGTATTCTGCGATCGCTCGTTCCGCAAACTCCAGCGACCAGTTGTTTTCCCGTGCTAGACGCTGGCTGAAGGAAAGGGAAGTGTCTGGACGATCGAACAAAAATTCCTGGAGCCGTTGGTATAGCGCAGCTTGTTCAGTGTCAAAACCCAGCGAAGCGAATTGCTTAAACTCAACCATACAGAGTTGCCCTCGCCTGGAGAATCTGCGCCTCAAATATAGCACCGCCAAAAATTAACTCCTGAGACTACCCCTTAAAGGAATTGGGGGCAGTGATCGCCTAGCTGTGCTGTGGCCCCATCCACACATTACTCACGACTTGACCGAAGGTAGCGGGGCGATCGTCCTCGGCCAAAGCGGTGCGTCCTGCTTCATCCACTGTCCACAGACTCCAGTTGACCTCGCCCATGTTGCCCGCCCGAAACAATACTCGTTCTGGCTCCGAAAGGCTCCAGCCCAACAGCACCGCCGTGGTGTACTGCATTCCCGTAGGCGCGATCGTGCTGACATGACCCTGGGATCGATCAACCACCACTGCGTAGTCCGAGGCAACATCTGAGCAGAACAAAGACTCAAACTCTCGCGCCAGCAAGCGATCGCTCCCCGACGACCACGAAACCGGGATCACGATCGAGATGGTTCCTAGCGCTGCCACGCTCTCGCTGGCAAAGGGATTTTCTGCCAAAGGCGATGTGGGCATGATGGCCTGCAAGTCGCCGGTTTGCAGGTTCTCTAGAAACAGAATGCTGGTGACGCAGGTTTGAAAAAACTGCCCCTGCACCTGCATCTGTACACGACTGTAGGCAGCGTGTTGCCCATCGGGAGAAATGAGGGACGGGCTGCGGTAATAGTAGAGTTTGGGGAGAGCGAGGCTAGCTTCAGAATTATCGGCAGAATTCAAGGTCGCCATCACCCAGTTCCAGGGGACTGGATGAGGACTGTTGAGGGGATCAAGCTGCACCGATGGATGAAACATGACAGAACCCAGGCAGGTGAATAGAAATGACTCCAGCCCGATCGCTGAAGGAGACAGGAACAAGGACGACTAAAGCAGCAGTCCCCTTATCAAACAGTGGGAATTACTCAAATTTCTGGAGCGCTTGGAACCTCATTCTTGAAATTCGAGGGTGAAATCGATCGGCTCAGCGATCGGTGAATCAGAACAAATGATTTACCCTCAAATGTATAGCAGGTCACGCAATTCCACCGATTCACAAAGCAAGCTGCCAACATTCTTAATCTTCAGGGCTTAATCTTCAGGGCATGAACATTGTCTTCTTCGGCACTCCTCAATTTGCAGTTCCCAGCCTAGAGCGACTCCTGGCACACCCAGAGTTCCGGGTTTTGGCGATCGTCAGCCAGCCAGACAAGCGCCGCGGCCGGGGCAACAACCTCACCCCTTCCCCTGTGAAAGCTGTGGCGGTGGCTCACAATCTTCCAGTTTGGCAACCCCGACGGATCAAAAAAGATCCTGAAACCCTGGAGAAACTCCAGAACGCCCAGGCCGATGTTTTCGTGGTGGTTGCCTATGGGCAGATCCTATCTGAGGCAATTCTAGCGATGCCCACCTGGGGTTGTGTGAATGCCCACGGCTCAATTTTGCCGAAATATCGCGGAGCTGCGCCGATCCAATGGAGTCTCTACCACGGCGAAACCGAAACGGGGATTACCACCATGCTGATGGATGTGGGCATGGACACCGGAGCCATGCTGCTGAAGTCCACCACGCCGATCGCCCTGCTGGAAACGGCCCACGACCTCGCCGATCGTCTTTCTCACCTTAGTGCCGACTTGCTGGTGGAAACCCTGCCCAAACTGCAACACCAGGAACTCACACCCATCGCTCAAGTTGAATCTCAGGCGACCTACGCGCCCCTGATTCAGAAATCTGACTATGCTCTAGATTGGTCGAGATCAGCGATCGCGCTCCACAACCAGATTCGTGGTTTCTATCCCAACTGCACTACCACTCTGCGCGGCGACTCCCTGAAGATCATCGCCACTGCACCCCTCGGAGCGCCCTACGATTGCCTCCTCCCCACAGACCTGGCCTCGATCCAAACCGGAGATTTCTTGAGTCAACCGCCCGTCAGCCCCGGCACGATCGTCCATCTCCTTAAACATCACGGAGCCATCCTGCAAACGGGAGACGGGCTGCTGCTGCTGCGCCAAGTGCAACTCGCGGGCAAACGCCCTCAATCTGGCTGGGACTTTGCCAACGGGAGCCGCTTGAGCGTGGGGGAGAAGCTGGGCTAGGCAGCGGCTAGGCAGCGACTCAAGACTGGCTGCGTTCGTAGTGGCCGCAGCGATCGCACGGGCCCTCGGGATTTACCGCACACCGAATTAGTTCCGATCGAGCGTTGAAGCAACAGGTGGCATCACCTACAACCCAACGCCCATCCACCAGGGTTTTTTCGGCGGGACGCTGGGCCGACTGAACGTAGAGCGCAATTTTGTAGAGGCGATAGCGCCCCAGCCTGAGTTGGTAGCGGTGGTGGCGCTCCAGAACGGCGTAGGTTTGTCCCTCCAAATCCAGGTAGGCTCCGGGCTGAGGTGTCCAGTCTAGTTGGACGTTGCCGAGCGATCGCTGGGGATGGGTCAGGATCACCTCTGTGGGCAGTGTAGATAGCTCCATTAAAGCGGGGTTCTAGCGGGTCAGTTCTTCGATGGTATCCTAAACTTTAAGCTGGGCAATTTCGGACATCATTGCCACTCCCCCAGAAGCCAAGACGCTGCTAGACTAGGCTCTGATCTTAGATGTCTTGGATTGGAGTTGAGATGGAAGTTGGTCAAAAGGTTCGGGTCTATCGGTTGCGCGATCGTGTCTCTGCTCCGATCGTTCAAAAGTTAGGTCAAGTGGGCACGATTCGAGACTTTAAGATGACAGACGGGAGCGGCGTAGGTATGCTGGTGCAGTTTGAGGATAAATCCTCTACCTGGTTCTTTGAGGATGAAGTGCAGGCTGCGCCCTAGGTCAACTTCTCCGATTCTAAGTTCAGGTTCTAAGTTTAGACATTGCAGAATTCTAGTAGTCGTTACTATAGGAAAAGTGCTGCTGGCACTGGGAGTAATTAAAGCTAGAAATTGAAAGTGAGCGAATTAATCGTAGGACTTTCGCAGTTCTAATTCTCCTGAAAAATCCAATTGTACGGTTCGGACTGGGGTAGCGAGATGGCTTCGATTCTGACGTTTTTGGGCAAAGGCGGCGTAGGGCGCACCACGATCGCGATCGCGGCAGCCAAACGGTTGGCTCAGCAAGGTAAGCGGGTATTGCTAGTGGTGCAGGAACCCGGGACGGTTCTGAGTCCTCTCCTGGGGCTGGTTCCCCACGCTGAACCCCAGGCGATCGGGCCCAACTTGCAAGTGGTTCAGCTTCAGATGGCGGCGCTGCTGGAGAGCAGTTGGGAACAACTGAAGCAGGTGGAAGCGCAGTATCTTCGGACTCCGTTTTTCAAAGCCGTGTTTGGGCAAGAGTTAGGCGTGCTGCCAGGAATGGATAGCGCCCTAGCGCTGAACGCGATTCGGGAATACGACGCAAGCGGTCTGTACGACGTGATTGTGTACGATGGTGCGGGCGACCAGACGACTTTGCGAATGCTGGGGATGCCGGAAGTCCTGAGCTGGTATATTCGTCGTTTCCGTCAGGTGTTTGCCGATTCTGACTTGGGCAAAACCGTGTCGCCTTTCATTCAGCCGATCGCCAGTTCTGTGCTGAATGTCAGTTGGACTTCCGGCGATATTTTTAATCAACCCGCGGCCCAGCAGGCCAACAACATTCTAGAGCAGGGCAGTCAGGCGTTGGCTGATCCCAACCGGATGGCGGCGTACTTGATCACCACAACGGATGAAACAGCGATCGCTACAGCCCAATACCTCTGGGGTGCAGCGCAGCAGGTAGGGCTGACGGTGGGTGGCGTGGTGGTGAATCAGTCCAGTGGGGGCCAGGCTAGCGAAATGTCCGCGATCGCCGAGAAGTTCTCGCCCCTGACGGTGAGCGCTGTTCCCAGTCAGCCGATCAGCGATTGGCAACCGTTGGTGGATGCCCTGCCAAACTTTGACCAGGCCAGTCAAGCTCCACGACCGATCGCCATCAATGTGGCCGAACGCAAAGTAAGTTTGTTCCTGCCAGGGTTCGACAAAAAGCAGGTGAAGCTGACCCAGTACGGGCCAGAGATTACGATCGAGGCTGGAGATCAGCGCCGCAACCTGGTTTTGCCAGAGGCGCTGCGGGGTCAGCCCGTGACCGGAGCTAAGTTTCAGGACAGCTTTTTGATTATTTCCTTCTAAATATCTCCCTTGTAATACCACCATGTCTGATTTGAACCCTCCGCCCACTCCAGCCGAACCGATCGCTCCTGTTGCGGCTGATCGATCCGCCAAAACTCGGCAACTCCTGGGCATGAAGGGCGCGCAGCCAGGGGAAACCTCGATCTGGAAGATTCGCTTGCAACTAATGAAGCCGATCACCTGGATTCCGCTAATTTGGGGCGTGGTGTGTGGCGCTGTTTCTTCCGGTGGCTTCACCTGGACTCTGGAAAATGTTTTGATCGCAGCGGCGTGTATGCTCATGTCCGGGCCGTTGCTGGCAGGCTACACCCAGACAATTAACGATTTTTACGATCGTGAAATCGATGCCATCAACGAACCCTACCGCCCGATTCCCTCTGGCGCGATTTTGATTCCCCAGGTGGTGGCGCAGGTCTGGGGGCTGCTGCTGGCGGGCATCGGTGTGGCCTTTGCCCTCGATCGTTGGGCGGAGCACGACTTTCCGATTCTGACGGCATTAGCGCTAGGCGGCTCTTTCCTGTCCTATATCTATTCCGCGCCGCCCCTCAAGCTGAAGCAGAATGGCTGGCTGGGCAACTACGCTCTGGGAGCCAGCTACATTGCGCTGCCGTGGTGGGCAGGGCATGCCCTATTCGGGCAGCTGAACTGGACGATCGTCATTCTAACTCTGTTCTACAGTCTGGCGGGGTTGGGGATTGCCATCGTCAACGACTTCAAAAGCGTGGAGGGCGATCGACAGCTGGGGCTAAAGTCGCTCCCTGTGATGTTTGGACTAACTGCCGCCACCTGGATCTGCGTCTTGATGATTGATGTTTTTCAGGCGGGAGTGGCAGGTTACTTGATCAGTATCCGAGAGAACCTGTATGCTGCAATTTTATTGCTGCTGGTTATCCCTCAGATCACGTTTCAGGATATGTACTTCATCCGTAATCCGCTGGAAAACGACGTGAAGTATCAGGCCAGTGCTCAACCGTTTCTGGTTTTGGGAATGCTAGTGGCGGCTCTGGCTCTGGGTCATGCTGGAGTTTGAGAAAGCAGCAGCGTTGGGTGAGTTACCCTAAATTGAATTTCAGCGCATCGGGGCAGACTACGACGATCGAACCCGTTACAATCGGGACTGACTAGCAGCTTGGTGATGAGGCTTTAGTGTGGACAACTTCCTTTCAAGACTGAAGAACCTGTCAACCCAGTTTCACGGCTCAGAGTCTCCCACGGATGCTGGCAGCCGAGACACAGCGCCGGAGATTGACTCAGACGAAACCGTTAAGGGCAGCAAGTCGAGTCAGTCCCGTCGCTCGCAACGAAAGCGCCGCGATCGTCAGCCTATCCAGTTTCCTGGTAAGGCGGCCTTGGTTAAGACGGGTCAGGCGATCGGCTCGGCTGGTCGGTTCCACAATCGCCAACCCCTGCCGCTCCGCATTCTGTTCTGGCTAGGGATTTTGAGCGCAGGCGTAGGAGCAGGTCTAGTTCATGCCTATTGGTCTTTTGAGCGCACTCTGCCCAGCACGACAGATATCACCAGCTTTGTGCGGGACGGAACCCTGACCATCAAAGCTGCCGATGGCTCGACATTGCAGCAGTTGGGCCCTGCGACCCGCGATAAGCTGCCCCTAGAGCAAATCCCCGATCGCCTGGTTAAGGCATTCATCGCCGCCGAAGACCGCCGCTTCTATAAGCACAGTGGCGTAGATTTTCAGTCGGTGGGCCGGGCATTTGCCTCTAACATTGCGGCTAAGGACACCGTAGAAGGAGCCAGCACCATCACCCAACAGTTGGCGCGACTGGTGTACCTGAACCAGGAGCGAAACCTGGAGCGCAAGGTGCGAGAGGCGTTGATGGCCCAGAAGATCGATCGCGAACTCAGCAAGAAGCAAGTCCTGGAAAAGTATCTTAATTTGGTTTATCTGGGTTCGGGAGCCTACGGCGTGGGGGATGCTGCCTGGGTTTACTTCAGTAAATCTGTGGATAAGCTCACCCTGTCGGAAGCAGCGACGATCGCCGGATTGCCCCCAGCCCCTAGCGAATACTCGCCCCTGGTGAACCTGAAAGCTGCCCAAGCGCGGCGCGATATTGTTCTCGATCGGATGCAGGAAGAAGGCTACGTCACCGCAGACCAGGCGAAGGCTGCCCAAGCAGAGAAGCTCAAACTTCAACCCAGCATCCCCAAGAAGCTCTACAGCGACACGCCTTACTTCACCAGCTATGTGCAGCAGGAACTCCGTAACTATGTCTCGAAAGAGCAGCTAGAGATCGGCGGACTGACTGTGGAAACAACCCTGAACCCTCGCTGGCAGAGGAAAGCAGACGAGGCAATCAAAGATGCCGTCAACAACGCAGGGGTGGCTGAGGGATTTGAGCAGGCGGCGCTGGTATCGATCGATCCCAAGACAGGGGAGATTCGAGCGATGGTCGGCGGCACAGACTTCAAGACCAGCCAGTTCAACCGCGTCACCCAAGGGCAAAGGCAACCAGGGTCATCCTTCAAGCCGATCCTGTACGCCGCCGCGATCGCCTCTGGAATGTCGCCCACGGATGGCTACTTGGACGCACCCTACTCGATCGACGGCTACAAGCCCCAGAACTACACTCGCAAGTTCAATGGCTGGATGAGCCTGAAGGATGCCATCACCAACTCAATCAACGTGATTTCAGTCCGGCTGATCGTGGATGTGGGCTTCGAGCCAGTCATTCAACTGGGTCAAGCAATGGGTATCAAATCCAAACTGCTGCCGACCTATTCCCTGGCGCTGGGAGCCTCTGAGGTGAATCTTCTGGAACTTACCAGCGCCTACGGAACGCTAGCGAATCGGGGTAAACACGCCGAAGTTCACGGGATTCGCCGCGTTCTGAACCGCAAAGGCGATGTAATCTACACAGCCAATTCCGGTGCAAAGCAGGCCCTCGATCCGGTGTCCGCCGCGATCATGTCGTGGATGATGCAGAGCGTGGTGAATAGCGGCACAGGCCGAGCAGCCCAACTCGATCGCCCTGTCGCTGGCAAAACTGGCACCTCCGAGAGTGCCCGCGATCTCTGGTTCATCGGGTTTGTCCCCCAACTGGTGACGGGGGTATGGCTGGGCAACGACGATAATTACCCCACAAGCAGCGCCAGCAGCACTGCCGCCGCAGTTTGGCAAAGCTTCATGCTGACCGCCATGCAGGGAATGCCAGTCGAGAATTTTCCAGAGTTGCCCGAGCTGGTCGGTCGCAAAGGTAGCATCAAAGCCCAGCCTGTCACCTCAGGACGAGTCATCAGCGGCCCGGCCGCTGCCGAAGACAACAAAGCTCAGCCAGACGAGGGACGATCGGGCGGTGGCAACTACTACGCTCCTAGATCAGAGTCGAATGAGGGCAGCAGAAGCTATGAGCCGCCGGCCCGTTCCTACGCTCCTCCCCCAGAACCAGAACCACCCCAAGCGGCTCCTCCTGCTGCCGCTGCGCCAGTTGAGCCACCGGTCGCTCCTGCTGCTGCGCCGCCTCCAGCCCCTGCTGCTCCTGAACCGATTCCGCCGCCGCCGGCCGTTCCCTCGGACGCTAAGCCGGCGGGATAGGTCACAATTTCTGTCCTTAGTCTGATGCTCACATCAAACCCGTGGGAGATGTCCTGTTCAATTAATCGGTGTAAGCTGCTGGGAGTTATTGAATTTCTGGCTCGTTAAACTGAAATTGGAAGGAGATATACAAATGACTCTACTAATGAACGTTGGTGTGGACGCAGCTCCTCACTTTCCCCTATCGTTCACGCTGGTCTACGTGGTGGGATTTATTGCTGCTGTGTCGATCGGTTCAATCACCTGGTACAATTCCAAGCGCCCTCCCGGTTGGGAAGATAAGTCCCGTCCTGACATCGTGCCAGAAGTGGAAAAAGAAGAAACTCCTGGCTTGTAGGATCGCCTAGGAATCCAGGCTAGAAATCCAGCGCTGGTAAAGGTTGCGAATAGCCTTCAGAACCGAGCTACTTGGCTCTGAAGGCTGATGGGTTGGATCTAGCTTCTGGAGATCATTGAGCAGTTGGGCTTCTTCACTGGCTACGGTTCCGTCACTGTAGACCAGTCCACTGATCGCTTCGAGCAGCTCCTGGCAAGACTCGCTGCTGGGTCGATCACCTAGATACTCCTTCACCCAACCGTAGAACTCCCCTGGCGCAACTGCTCTCAGTCCGTGCAGCAAGGGTTGAAGCTCTGGGTCATCGGCTACACCTTTCTGTTCAGCTATGCGGAGTAGATATTCCCGTTCTTCTGGCTGCACTGTGCCATCGATCCAGGCGGCTCCGATTAGAATTTTCACCAGGGTTTTCACTTTTTCTGTCATTGCGGTTGTAGAGGTAGTAAGGGTAGAGCTAGTAGGTTCTGAATAAATCTGAACGAAATCCACCTTACCCTACACCCAGAACCCTACTTCCGCTTCAATCGCACCATAAAAAATCCATCTCTATCCTGACGATCGGGCCAAACCTTCAGCCAGCCCCCGGAAGTTGTGAAGCTGGATAATGGAGAATCAGCAGCAGGCGGATCGATCACCCAATCGGGATGAGTTGAGAGAAATGTGGCGATCGTCTCTTCGTTCTCCACCGGATGCAGCGTACAGGTCGCATAGACCAGAACTCCGCCCAATTTAACCCAGGTGGCCGCCTCTTTCAGCAGTTCTCCTTGCAGCATCGCCAGCTCCTGAACATTTGCGGGAGTTTGTCGCCAGCGGGCATCTGCGTGACGGTGAAGCGTTCCTAGTCCAGAGCAGGGCGCATCGATTAGCACCCGATCGCCCTGTCCCCGAAACTGGGGCAGATCTCGACTATCACCTTCGCAGATTTGAATGGACTGCAAACCCAACCGCTCGACGTTTTGCTTCAGCTTCCGCAAGCGAGAGGCAGTGCGATCGCAGGCCCAAACTGTGCCCCTATCCTGCATCAGTTCTGCCAGGTGCATTGTCTTGCCGCCTGGTGCAGCACAGGCATCGACGATCGTTTCTCCTGGCTGCGGGTCGAGCAACTGCGCCACCAGTTGAGCGCTGCTGTCCTGCACCATCCACCAGCCTTCCTGAAATCCGGGGAGGCTTTGAATGGCTCCGATCGATTGGGGCAACCGCAACGCTTGAGGAGATTGAGGAACACGGCTGACCGAGATTCCTGAGTCCTGCATTGCCGCCTCGACTGTTTCCACAGTTGCCCGGAGCGGATTCACCCGCAGGTCAATATGGGGCGATCGGTTCATCCACTCGCACAGCTTTCCGGTTTGCTCTAGCCCAATCTGATCCGCCCAGACCTGAACAATCCAATCGGGGTAGCTGTGCAGAACTCCCAAACGGGCGATCGCGGACTCTGGCAACTGGAGTGGATCGTGATCCTGAGCCGATCGAACGTACTGCCGCAGTAACCCATTCACAAATCCTGTCAGTCCTGCAAATCCATTCTGCTTGGTCAGATCTACTGTGGTGTTAACCGCTGCCGAGGCTGGAATCTGGCTGAGATAGCGCAGTTGATACAGTCCCAGACGCAGAATCAACCGCAGATCCGCGGGTTGCTGTTGAGCGGGCTTTTTTGCTAATTGGTCGATCAGGGCATCCAGCGATCGCTGCCGTCGCACACAGCCGTAGACCAGTTCGGTCATCAGCCGCCGATCGAGGGGATTCAGGTCAGCTTGGGCCAGCCCGCGATCAACTGCAACATCAGCGAAAGCTCCGCGATCGATCGATCGCAGGGCCAGAAAAGCCTGTTGGCGGGAGGTGGAAAGCGTGGACACAATCGCTAATCCTCAGCAGTCAGCCCAACATCGCGGATGGCGCGATCGAGTAGCTGCATTGGGTGGAGAACGGGAACTGGCTTACCTTGAAGCTGGAGATGCCTGGAGATTTGGACATAGCAGCCGATGTTGGCGGAGGCAATCAGCTCAGCTCCAGTTTGAGTTAGATTTTCGACCTTCTGCCGTCCTAGTTCTTCAGCCACCTCTGGTTGCAGAATGTTGTAGACCCCAGCACTACCGCAGCACAGCGCCGCATCCACAGGTTCTCGCAGGCGCACGTTGGGGATCTGGCGCAAAAGCTGGCGGGGCTGGACGCTGATCTTCTGACCGTGCAGCATATGGCAGGCATCTTGATAGACGATCGTCAAGGGTTCTGCCTGTAGGGGAGAAAGCTTAGCAGTCAAGCCCACGTCGGCCAGGAACTCCTGCACGTCACGGACTTTAGCGGCAAAGGCGATCGCTCGATCTTGATACTGCGGGTCATCTTGCAGGATGTGACCGTATTCCTTCAAGGTGTGGCCGCAGCCGGAAGCGTTGATGATCACTGCGTCGAGATCCAGGTTGGCAAAGCTGTCGATCGTCTGCCGTGCCAGGGTTTGGGTTTGGGCTTCCTGTCCCTGGTGATGGCTAAGGGCACCGCAGCACCCTTGCACCTTTGGAATCACAACCTCGCAGCCGTTGGCCGTCAGCACGCGCACCGTGGCATCGTTAACTTCAGGGTTGAACAGGCGTTGCACACAGCCCAGCAGCAAACCAACTCGATAGCGCTGCTTTCCGACAGCTGGAATCAGCTCTGGTAGCGTGTCCTGAAAAGCCTGGGGCGAAATTTTGGGCAGCATCGCCTCCATCGCCGCTAATTGGGGAGAAACCTGCTTCAGGAATCCCAGCGAGCGCACCAGCTTTTGCAAACCCGACTTTTGATACAGCACCAGGGGTCGCAGCAGCAGGCGCAGACGATCGGGATAAGGAAACACCGAGAAAATCAACTGGCGCAGGAGTA
>DATNQR010000134.1:0-2623 GCA_036703905.1 Thermosynechococcaceae cyanobacterium | reverse complement strand
GAATGATTCTTATTGGATGAACAGCATGAATGATCTGATAGCGTTACTAGAATTTCGCAGAGAGATGGTACAGGCGTTTGGGATGGGGAATGGAGATTAGGGGATAGGAGATGAAAACTAGCTAACAAGTTTGGATAATTTTTCTGCATCAACTTTAGCGACACGAGGGCATCAATTATGGCAACCACAAAATCTAAAACTCAACACTCCACTTCCCAACCCCCAACCCCCACTTCCTCTCTCCTCCGCGAACATGCCGAACAGCAATTTGCTCACGAACTCGAAGAGCTGGCAAAAGCCGATACACGCCAACGTCCGCCAAATTGGAAGCTTTCCCCTTGGGCAGTATCCATCTACTTATTAGGAGGCAAACTGGACAATGGCTTTGAAGTGGCTCCTAAGTACATTGGTAACCGCCGTTTGATGGAAGTGGCGATCGCAACTCTCGCCACCGATCGTGCTTTACTGCTGTATGGCGTTCCAGGTACAGCAAAGTCCTGGGTGTCTGAGCATTTGGCGGCAGCAGTTTCCGGTGATTCCACCATGCTGATTCAAGGAACGGCTGGTACGAGCGAGGAAGCCATTCGTTACGGCTGGAACTATGCTCGATTGCTGGCAGACGGGCCTTCAATGGAAGCGTTAGTTGCCAGCCCCATGATGCGGGCAATGGCAGACGGAAAAATCGCTCGTGTGGAAGAACTCACTCGCATTCCTTCTGATGTGCAGGATACGTTGATTACTGTTTTGTCAGAAAAGACACTGCCCGTTCCGGAACTGAATACAGAAGTGCAGGCAACCAAAGGGTTTAACGTGATTGCGACAGCGAACAATCGCGATCGCGGTGTCAACGAACTCTCTAGCGCTCTCAAACGCCGGTTTAATACGGTGATTCTACCCGTTCCCAACACGATCGAAGAAGAAGTCAGCATCGTCCAACAGCGAGTGACAAGCCTAGGACGAGCCTTAGAACTACCTGCCGAAGTTCCGGCTTTGGAGGAAATTCAGCGGGTGGTGACGATCTTTCGAGAATTGCGAAGTGGAGTAACCATTGATGGCAAAACAAAACTCAAATCTCCGACAGGAACACTCAGCCCAGCAGAAGCGATTTCAGTCGTGAGCAGTGGGATGTCCCTCTCGGCTCACTTTGGTGATGGCTCGCTAACGGCTAGTGATTTGATGTCTGGTTTGGTTGGAGCTGTTGTGAAAGACCCCGTACAGGATCAGGTGGTCTGGAAGGAGTATCTGGAAACCGTTGTCAAAGAGCGGGACGGTTGGAAAGATTTGTATCGCGCTAGCCGTGCGATGCTTTAGGGGCAATTCTTATGTCAATTCACATTTTTGGCATTCGTCATCATGGACCTGGCTCTGCTCGCAGTCTTTGTCAAGCGTTGACGCAACTTCAGCCAGATATTGTGCTGGTGGAAGGACCGCCCGATGCAGAGGCAGTTTTACCGCTGTTGATTGATCCTCAGATGCGTCCACCTGTCGCCTTGCTAGTTTATGCACCCGAAAACCCTCAGCAGGCAGCTTATTACCCCTTTGCAGTGTTCTCTCCAGAGTGGCAAGCCATTCATTATGGGCTGACTCAGCAGATTCCTATCCGGTTTATGGACTTACCCCAAACTCACCGGTTTGCAATGGGAATGGCAGATAAGGAACAGGAATTCGCGAATCAAGAACAGCCGCCGGAGGATGGAGAGAAAGCTGAAACAGAATCATCATCAGCACTCCACAAACACCTAACTCCTAATCCCTACGATGATCCCTTGAGCCTTCTTGCCCAAGCAGCAGGATACAGCGATGGTGAACGTTGGTGGGAACATCTGGTCGAACAACGGCAGGATAGCACAGAGTTGTTTGCTGCCATTTTAGAAGCGATGACTATGCTGCGATCGCACATTGAAACTGATCCTCACTCCCCATCCGCCATATCCCAATCCCCACTGGAACCGTATCGAGAAGCCTATATGCGGAAGACCATCCGCGAAGCAGAAAAGCAAGGTTTTCAACGAATTGCCGTTATCTGTGGCGCATGGCACGCACCTGCTTTAGCAACAATGCCACCTGCCAAAGAAGATGTTGCCCTGCTAAAGGGACTCCCAAAGCTTAAGGTTGAAGCAACCTGGGTTCCCTGGACGTATGGACGATTAACGATTAGCAGTGGCTATGGAGCAGGAATTGAGTCTCCTGGTTGGTATCAGCATTTATGGGAAATTGGGGTTAGGAAGCAGGGGTTAGGGGATAGGGAGAAGATAGTCACCTCAATTCGCTGGATGACGAAAGTTGCTCGACTGTTACGAAGACAAGACCTGGATGCCTCTTCCGCCAGCGTCATTGAAGCGGTTCGGTTAGCTGAAACATTAGCAGCATTGCGCGATCGTCCCCTTCCGGGTCTGCCTGAATTAAATGAAGCGACCCAGACGGTTCTTTGTTTTGGTGATTCACTGCCAATGCAGTTGATTCAGCAGCAACTCATCGTAGGTGAACTGTTGGGCAAGGTGCCTGCCGAAACCCCGATGATTCCTCTACAACAGGATTTACAGCGACAGCAGAAGCGATTGCGGCTTAAACCGGCAGCAACCGAAACGACTCTGGATTTGGATCTTCGTAAACCTCTAGATTT
>DATNQR010000133.1:0-3339 GCA_036703905.1 Thermosynechococcaceae cyanobacterium | reverse complement strand
GTTCATAGTCGTCAGCAGCAAACCGGCGCAGGTTCCGTAGGGCATAAGTTCGCGCAATGATTGTCTGAGCTTCCACTGCCCCATAAGGTGCCCCTGCCCCAATTTCGTGAGGCACAACACCCCGCAGATAGGTTTCTACTGGTACCTGATTCACCAGGGTGTAAGTACCATAGGCGTTCGGCTGGAGTCGTAGGCTTCCGGCATACAGACGAGGGTTTTGGTTATCCTTTCCTTGACTTACCTGGATGAGATTTTTCCCGGACAAAATCTCTAACTCGCGCCGATTATAGCGATAGCCGTTAAGCAAAAACGAGGCTCGTGGCACCTTTGGCAGAATTTTTGTATCAAGATAGGCGGTTGTATCGCCTTGGGCTTTGAGGCTTTGTAGGAGCAAACGTCGTACTAAAGGGGTCTGATAAACATCCCGTTTTGCCCAGACCTCCCAGCGATCGGGCTGCACTACCTCCACCTCGATACCTCGCTGTCGCCACTGATTGGCACTATCTTCTGCGGTTTCAAAAGTAGAGTGGTTGCTGAGGACTAAACGCTCTTCTACCGCCGGTGCTGGTAGCGGTTGCATCACTGTTTCCAGCTTAAGGCTGTCAACTTGAACAGTTTGCAGTTTCAGCTCGCCCGACAAAAAGCGTAGAGTGAGGCGATCTCCTGGAGTAGCTTGCAACGTCAGCTGGTCAGTGGATTTCTCTCCAAACCGCTGCACAACTCCCAGTTTCAGCTCCACCTCCTTAGCTTTTGCCGCCGGTTCCCACACGACAGCCAGCCCCAAAAAGCACAAGGCGAGAAAGAGGTGCAGGTTGCGATTTAGCAGGTTGAAGCTTCTCTTCCAAATCTTCAACTCTCCTGAACCTTCAACCTGGGCTACGCTCCGCTTGTGCGCTATCTCGCCCCGCAAGGCTTTCACTAACAACCTTCTTCTAACCTTCAACTCTCCTAACCCTTCAACTCTTTCAAACCTTCAACCCTTCCAACTCAAGCGTTACTGCTACTGCCAAACAGGACCTCACCTTTAATCATCCGCTGGGCAGCCTCAAGTAGCACTTCTTCCAGATAGGGCTTAGTGAAGTAGCCACTAGCTCCCAACTGAGATGCCATTTGCCGGTGTCGGTCAGCGCCGCGAGAGGTAAGCATCGCGATTGGCAATTTTCGGAGATTCTCCTCTTTCTGAAGCCGAGACAGCAGCTCCAGACCGTCCATCCTCGGCATTTCAATGTCACAGAAGACAATATCGCAGGGTAAACCCGACCGGAGTTTATCCCAGGCTTCCTGACCATCACGGGCTTGTTCGACCCGATAACCGGCTTTATTGAACGTCATAGAGAGGAGTTCACGCACTGTAATCGAGTCATCCACAATCAGAACCATCGGCTCAGACTTAGCTTCTGGTATCTCTTGGGACTCTCGATCTTGGGGGTTCTCCCTCGACCAGATTGTGACACCACCGTCTTTGCGAATTCGTCCCATCGCGAGGTCAATGAGTTCTAGGACATCAGCGATCGGCATAATCCGACCATCCCCTAAGACGGTTGCTCCGGCAATGCCCACTGGTTTAGGCGCTGGCCCTTCCAGTTGCTTAATCACGATTTCCTGCTCGCCTAACACCTGATCCACTTGGATGGCGATGAAGTTACCTCCACTTCGCAGCACCACGATAGAGATTAGGTTGTCTTCCCGTTTGCCGCCGTAGACAGAGCCGCGGCTGACTTGACGATTGTACTTTAGCAACTCAGAGAGGGATTGGAACGGCAGCAAGGTGTCGCGCCATTGGATACAGGTTTGACCTTCCGAGTTGGTCTGAATGCGATCTGGAGACAGATCTAGCATATCTTCCACCCCGTCCATCGGGAAAGCAATACGGGCTCGCTCGCTCAGGCAACAGAGCGCTTTACAAATACTCAGGGTCAGGGGTAAACGAATCGTAAAGGTCGTTCCTTTCCCGATAGTGGAATCAATGTGGATGGTTCCGCGAATTTCACTCAAGCTGGTGCGTACAACATCCATACCCACACCGCGACCTGAGAAGTCGTCGGCTTTGTCTTTGGTGGTAAAACCAGGGTGGAAGAGAAAGTCGTACAAATCTAAGCGGGTTAGAGTTTTTGCCTCAGCTGGGGTGATGAGTCTCTTCTCAATTACCTTGCTTCTGATTTTTTCAGGATTAATGCCAGCCCCATCATCGGAGATGGAAATTACCGTCTGGTTACCTTGGAGGAAAGCCCGGAGGGTAATCTGACCGGCGATTGGCTTACCGGCAGCTCGGCGTACCTCTGGCATCTCAATCCCATGAGTCAAGGCATTGTTGACCAAGTGGGTCATCGGGTCATAGAGGTGTTCGAGGATCATTTTGTCGATCAAGGTTTCCCTGCCGTCAACGTGCAGCTGTGCCTCCTTGCCTAACTTCCGGGAAATTTCGTGTACGGCACGGAGCAATCGGTCAGCATTTTGGGCAAAGGGCACCATGCGCGATCGCGTCAGTCCTTCTTGAAGCTGGGTTGTTACCTGCCGCAGCATCCGGGCAACTTGGTCTGTTTCATCCACCAAAAACTCGATATCAGACGCCGACTCCCGCACCCGCACGATTAGCTCGATCATCTCTTGAGAGAGTAAATGGAAGCCGGTGAATCGGTCCATTTCCAGGGGATCGTATTCTACGCCTGAGGAATTACTGTTGTTGTGTGAGGATGCCGCCGCATGGAATGAAGACCGATAGCTCTGGCGGCTGGCCAAAAGAGAGCTTTCTAGGAGACTGCGCTCATACAAATCCTGCATCCTCGCACCCACATCGCTCAGGGCTAATACTTGGTGCGATAAATTATCCAGGAATTGCCTTAGACGTTCTTGATCTTGCTCCAGACTGTTGCGGTTCACCACCAGTTCTCCCACCAAGTTACTGAGGCTGTCCAGATGTTTAACCGGCACCCGCATTGTCTGCTCAAACACCCTTGGGCGGGCACGAATCGAAGGCCGAGTCTGTCGCTGGTCTGGCGCAGCCATTGGTGGGCCAACCATCGTCTTATCAGCCTGCTCCAGAAGGATTTCCAAGTCTCCAAATTCGTCGTCAAGGGCGTCTGTATCACGAGCCTTCCTCTTCGCTGGCGCTGGGGATTGCTCAGCAGAGGCTGGCGTCTGTTCACCTAAGAGGGCTTCAAGGTCATCAAACCCATCCATGTCTGCTGATTCAAAGGCTGCACTCGCTTCAAACCCTTCCTCAGCCAGCATGGCTTCTAAATCGTCGAATTCAGACTCCAGCCGACTCGAAGAAAGAGCTGACGCTCCTAGGCTTCCCAACGCTAGATCCTCCAGATCCGCTGAACTTTGTTCCCCAAC
>DATNQR010000132.1:0-5427 GCA_036703905.1 Thermosynechococcaceae cyanobacterium | reverse complement strand
CCTGTCTGAGCGATTTCGGTTTGATGCTCAATTCCCCACGCTTGCAGCTTTTGAGCTACAAATTCCGCCGTCAGACGTTCTCGAAACCCCAGCTCTGGCTTTTGGTGTAGCTGCCTGCGCCAAACAACCAACTCAGACTGCAAAGCTAGAATGTCAGGACGAATGCGCCTCGTGTCCACAGACCGTTTAGAGTGAGGAATAACAACCATTTTTCAAGCGCTCTGTTTAATTAATTTGACTGAATGTTTTGAGTGATCAAACCCAATTGGCTGTTTGACCAAGTTTTAGCTGGCTAGGCTTCGGACTAGGTTCTGGACTAGGTTTTGGACTAAGCTCTGGGCTGACCAAGGTTTAGACCAAGCTCTGGATCGATCGCTCAAATCGATTAATTTGCTTTCCTTGATTGTGCCATCTGTATCCCTGCGTTTCCATGCCTGCTCTTCCCGCCGAATGTGTGCTGCGTCCTGCTAATGCCGCAGATCAGCCCCTGATCCAGCGTTTGCTGACCAATCTGGAACAAGAAACTCGATCGGATACTGTCCTTTCATCCTGGTTCGGAAAGGGGCTGGGATTTGGTCTGCTGGGCTTGGTGGGAATTTATGCGCTGATCGTTCCGGGAGGTCTGCGATCGCTGCTGCGGCTTCTGATGCTGCCGATCTTAATAGTTTCGGCAGGGGCGGTGCTGCTGAATCTATCTCTGCAACGGGAGTGGAAACAGTATTGGGTGATCGAAGCCAACGGCTACTTGGTGGCCTGCGCTAAGCTCCAGCGCCAGGGCAACTACTCAGTGCTCTATGACCTGTATGTGGTTCCCGATTGGCGCAAGCGGGGTATTGGTTCTCACCTAGTCAGCTATTTGGGACAACAGGCAACAAAGCCGCTCTACCTAGCGTGTTTGCCGACCCGCCTGAGTTTCTACCGTCGCCTGGGGTTTGCGCCGATCGCTCCCAAGCAACTGCCGGGACTGTTGCAGTACGACCTCGGCCTGCCCACTCGTCGGGGAATTATTCCCCTGGTGCTAACCTGACTGGTGCTAACCTGAGCCATACGATCTCTGGGTAGTCAGCCTCTGAGTAGTCAGCGCTTCGCTCCGTAATGTGACTGCTCAGCGTTGGATTCATTCTGTAGAGCGAGACAAGCTGTAGAGCGGGACAAGGAATAGAGAAGGATAAGGAACAGTGCTGAATCCTACGATCGTCTGGCTGGTGATTGGACTTGCCCTCTGCTTGGTGGAAGTGGTGCTGCCCACAGCATTTTTGGCAACAGTGATGGGGATCAGCGCCTTGCTTGTGGCAGCACTGGCTTCATCTCTGCCTTTAGGATTGCAGGTGTTGGTCTGGATGGCCTTATCGCTGGCGCTGGCATTGGGATCGCGGCGATTTGTTCGTTCCTCTCGATCAGCCAGCACTCTGAACGCGACCGTAGCCAAGACTCTGACGCTGATCCAGCCCGGAAAGCCAGGACGAGTGCTGTATGAGGGAAATTCCTGGGCAGCCGAGTGTGATGACGAAAGTTTGACGATCGAGCCGCAGCAAAAAGTGTTGGTGGTGGCACGGCGCGGCACAACGCTGATCGTCATGCCAGAAACCTCGCTGTATCCCTCTCTTGACTCGGAGTAAGGCGCGATCGCTCGAGCCAAAACTACTATTTTTCAAGGAGTTTTAACGATGTGGGAATGGTTGATCGTTTTGTTTGTCGGCGGCAGTGCCGTGTCCAGCGTCAAAATTGTGCAGCAGGGAAATGAGGCCCTGGTGGAGCGCTTAGGCAGCTACGATCGCAAACTTGTGGCCGGGCCGCGCTTGGTAATTCCCTTTGTTGAGCGGGTTTCCTACCAGGACACCATCCGCGAAAAAGTCCTCGATATTCCGCCCCAGCCCTCCATCACCCGTGACAACGTTTCCATTACCGTTGACGCGATCGTCTACTGGCGGATTGTGGATATGGAAAAGGCTTACTACAAAGTCCAGAATCTCCAGTCAGCGATGGTCAACCTTGTGCTGACCCAAATTCGGGCAGAAATGGGCAAGATGGAACTGGATGAGACATTTACTGCCCGATCGCAGATCAGCGAACTGCTGCTGCGAGATCTGGATCTGGCGACCGATCCTTGGGGCGTGAAAGTGACGCGGGTGGAACTGCGGGACATTATTCCCTCCCAAGCAGTACAGGAATCAATGGAGCTGCAAATGTCAGCTGAACGGCGCAAGCGGGCTGCCATCCTGACCTCGGAAGGAGAGCGGGAGGCTGCCGTCAACAGCGCTAGAGGCAAGGCCGATGCCCAAGTTCTATCCGCCGAAGCGAATCAGAAGGCGGTGATCCTGCAAGCCCAAGCCGAACAAAAGGCAGTCATCCTACGGGCTGAAGCCGAACGGCAAAGCCAGATCCTCAAGGCCAAAGCTACCGCCGAGGCGATCGCTATTGTCAACGAGGCTTTGCAGAGTGAACCTCAAGCGCCGGAAGCTGGGAAAATGCTGCTAGCCCTCAACTATCTAGACATGAGCACAACGATCGGCAAGAGCGACAGCAGCAAGGTACTGTTCCTCGACCCCCACAGCATTCCGGCGGCCTTGCAGGGAATGCTGTCGATCGTTGGAACTGACCAAGCTCGGCAGTAGCCAGCTTAGTAGCCAGGTGTTGCGGCTCTACCGTAGCGCCAATGAGGAGTCCAAGGTCAGTTCCAGGTCAGAATTGGGATTGACCACAACTACATCGGCTTTCTTCTTGCCCAGCAGCAAACCGCCCACTGCTCCAGCCGCACCGCCGCCCAAGATCTTGCCCAGCGTGATTCGCCGCTTACCCGTCACCCCAGAGATAACGCTGGCAGCAGCCGCTCCGATCGCCGCGCCCTTCAGCACTGCACCAGTATCCACACCGGGACGGACTTCCTGAGTGGTGGTTACGACTTGGGACGAGGCACGGATGTTGTAGCGTGTGCCGTCTGTCAAAACAAGGGTATCTGCGACAAACTGCGACCCACCCTCGGCAGGTTTGAGTTTACCGCTCACCTGACTTCCGGCAGGGATCAGCAACGTGCGATCGGAAGCACGGATGTTGCGGTCGATCGTCAGGGTCAGGGGCACAGTTTCCGTGGGCAGCAGCACTACTTTCTCAGCAGCCTCGTAGCGCACGGGCAAGCGGGTTCCAGCCGGAATTGCCAGCCGTCGTGCTCCCGGTTGTGAAGGGAAAAGTTGGGCCAGGGTTTGAGGGGCGGCGGCGGCGGGCAGAGTAAGCGGCACGATCGCGCTGGACACCATACCCACTGTCACTAGCAGCGCCGAGCCAGATTTCCAGTAACTAAGTCGCGGAACCAGGTTAAGTTGCATGGGGAGCCTCGACAGGATTTAGGCAGAGAATGTCTCATTTGACTCTGAGCAGCGCCAAAGGTTCCGTCCCTTCTTACTGCTCTACTTCCATTCCACCTTTCAGCCGTCTGAGCATCCAATCCAACCGAGTTTGGGCGATCGCCACAGTGTCTTTGGCTTCTCGATTCAAATTTCCATCTGGCGAGCTCAAGGGTTGAGGATTGCTATTGCCAATCAGGTGTACGGCAAAGCGCAGGCGATCGGACAGGAAGATGGCTAAAGCGCGATAGAAGCGGGAAGCAAACCCAACATCCTGCTTGAGCTTGATAGCCAAGTGCGATCGTGGGATTGACAACACCAGCGCTTCAGTTTTGGCAGTCACCGTAGCCGAGGGCGGGCGCGTATCAATGAAGGACATTTCGCCCACCACTTCTCCACTGGACAAAACAGCAATTTCTCTACCGTCAGCAGCGGTTGTGGTGACGCTCAGGTCGCCCTCCAGCAAAATGTAAACTACATTGATCGCTTGTCCTTGCTGAATCAAAACTGTTCCTTTGGGGAGGTGTTCCCGTTCGCTCGTCTCCAAAATCCAATCAATGTCATCATCATCTAGTTCACTCAGAATGAATAAAACTTTCTTCATAAGGCTGATTTCGTTGTGATCAAAGTAATCGAAAGGCTGAATCATTTCCGAAAGCACCCTATTAGTTACTGATCCTTGTAGTCAAAAATACTCGTTCCTGCGTCCTGCTACCGGAGAATCTTCTGCATCTGGCTGCTGGAAGAACGATCGCACTTGCTCTTCAAAGGTGATGGGATCTTCTAGATGCACTGCGTGACCACAGGTAGACACGATCGTAAGACAGGCAGATGCACAGCGATCGCTCATTGCTTGATTTATGTCACAGAATTTGCGATCGTGCGCTCCAACAATCAACAGAAGCGGGTTTGTGAACTGCTCCAATTTGCGCCAAAGGGACGGCTGCTTCCCAGTGCTGAGGTGACGGAGAGATAGAGCTAGTTCAGTGGGGCGATTGTGCGATCGGCGGTTTTGAATTGCCGCAAATTCGGGATGCTGCCGCAGAGATTGAAACAAGGGTTGGCTGTACCAACGCTCCAGGAAGGCCGAAAAGTTTGCCTCTAGCTGGGCGGCCAGGTTGCAGTCGTGCTGGTGGCGGCGCTGGCGATCGGACTCATTCTCTAAACCTGGCGAAGCTGATTCCAGCACAACTTTCGGAAACCTGTGGGGATAGTGCAGCGCCAAGTACAGCGCCAGTCTGCCGCCCATTGAGTAGCCCACCAGAAAACTTTGGGAAATTTGCAGATGATCGAGCAGCGCTACGATCGCCTCAGCCGTGCGGGGCATCGTGTATTGCTCCTCGACCCCAGAGACGATTGTTTGGCCGTGGCCGGGCAGATCGATCATCAGACAGCAGAATTCATGGGATAGCTGGGCGGCGATCGCCTCAAAGTCCTCGCTACTACCCAAGAAACCGTGGAGAAACACCACGGGCAAGGAAGATTGAAGATTTGTGCTGGCTGAAGAATTGCTTAGCCACTTATAGTGAAATCGATAGCTCATGTCCGTCCGACTGTGCCTGAGTTCAACTGGAAGCTTGAGTTCAACTGGAGAGCTTGTGATCCTTCCCAATGGTTCTGGTGCGCCTGGTTTTGTCCAAGCGCTGCAATTAGTAGCTGACCCGATCGCCTTTCTCGATCGTAACGCCCGCAGGTATGGTGACCCGTTCAACACGCGAGTTTTGGGTTGGAATTCGCCGCCTGTAGTGTTTTTTGGCAACCCCACCGCGATTGAGCAGATTTACACAACTCAAGCCGACCGATTTGAACTGGGCAAGGTCACTCACGTATTTCGGCCGCTGACGGGCGATCGCTCGTTGATCATGCTGGATGGGCCAGCACACCAGCGCCAGCGCCAATTGCTGATGCCGCCGCTCCATGGCGATCGGATGCGACAGTATGGGCAGCTGATCTGCGAGATTACCCGCCAGGTAATGGCAGATTTGCCCCTGCATCAATTCTTCTCGATCCGTCACTACACCTCCGAGATTTCCCTGCAAGTGATTCTGCGGGTGGTGTTCGGCATGGAGCCAGGGCCGCGCTACGA
>DATNQR010000131.1:0-10877 GCA_036703905.1 Thermosynechococcaceae cyanobacterium | reverse complement strand
GGCTTTCTGCGGCGACTGGGTTGTGCGCTGAATCTGGATGGGATCGCCTTAGCCGCTTCCCTCCCTCCCCTCGATCCGGTACAGGCAATTCTGCCTACCTGGTATCACCCTGAAATGAGTTTGAACACTGGTCTGCGTCCTCTCCATTTGTATGTTGGCTATGCAGCGTTACTGGCAGGTGGGTTCACTTGGCTAGCTTACCAATCTGACTTGAGAGAGCCACCTAAACCGTCTGCGGCTCCGTCGATCGCGCCTCCGGCTCAAGTTCCTGCTACAAATCGTGCTCAATCTGCTGTCCTAGCCGCCAGCGTGTCTTCGCCAGAGCAAGCGTCTACAAGTGCTTCCTGGGCGATCGCTACAGGCTAAGAATTAATCGCTAAGGAGTTCAAGCCTGGATAACTCAAGGCTTCTGAGTTGAAGGAGAAGCAGTCCCTCCAGCCTGTTTCTCCTTTGGGGCACTAGGAGCGGGCTTGATGTCCTTCAGGCTATAACTACGGGTGATCTCTTGCTTAGGACAGCACTCTTTATCCATCTTCACGGTGATTTTTTCAGGACTAGCAGACAGTTCTTGCACTTTCACACCCTCCCCCAAAAATTCAGAGGCAATATTTTTAGGATTGCCACGATCGTTGGCTACCGCGACGAGGTAGGTGAACTTTCTACCATCGCGATCGATCGTGACGCTGCCCACTGCATCCTTGATGTTGTCTTTGGTGAAGTCGCCATAGGCCACCACGTCATCTAGCTTAAATTTCTGCTGCTGCTTCTCGTACTGACCATCCTTTAGCAGCGTTGGTTCACTCGCCAGAATGTAGTACTGGGCGTTTTTCAGCTTCTGCACCGTCAGAGGAGGATTGGCAGGTTTCGGGCTGGGAGATGGTGAAGCAGCAGGTTTAGCGACGATCGAGGGTGAAATAGAGGGGGAGACAGAAGGGATAGAGGACGGGTCTTTTAGACAGGCCGTTAGCCCGATCGTAGCTCCCAGCAGAACAGCGTACTTTAGTCTCATCATTGATTTGGCTCATCTCATCCTTAACCAGTCAAATTTACCCCGTTCTTTTGCAGACGAGAGAAAATTTAGACAGGCAGCCTTGCCGATCGAAGCTTAGAGTTTTCCACAGAAAAACGTGCATCTCAGGGGTTTTCCACAGATTTCCACAAGTTCTCCCCAGCTTGAACCTGTAAAACCTCTCTTGCTCCTTCCCTAAAGCATTGGATTGCTGAAGTCCAATTCCTCGATCGAGATGAATATTCACGCTACTCCCACTCGATCGTTCCCGGTGGCTTCGAGGTGATGTCGTAAACCACGCGATTTACGCCGCGCACTTCGTTCACAATCCGATTGGAAACGATTTCTAGAAACTCATAGGGAACTCTGGCCCAGTCTGCCGTCATGCCGTCTTCGCTAGACACGCAGCGCAGGACGATCGGGTAAGCATAGGTGCGCTGGTCGCCCATCACGCCAACGCTGCGAATCGGCAACAGTACCGCGAAGGACTGCCAAAGCTGGTTGTAGAGACCCTGACGGTTCACTTCCTGGCGCACGATGAAGTCAGCATCTCGCAGAATCTCCAGCCGCTCCTCTGTGATTTCCCCCAGAATCCGAATGGCCAGGCCAGGGCCCGGGAAAGGTTGACGCTGGACAATTTCTTCGGGTAGCCCGATCGTCCGCCCCAGTCGCCGCACTTCGTCTTTGAACAGCTTTCGTAACGGCTCCACCAGTTTGAAGCGCAGATCTTTGGGCAGTCCACCGACGTTGTGATGGCTTTTGATTTTGACAGCCACCCGCTCGCCCGACTGGGGATCAACGTTGGTGTCTGCCGACTCGATCACGTCAGGATAAAGTGTTCCCTGGGCCAGATAGTCAAAGGGGCCAAGGCGCTTGGATTCCGTTTCAAACACCTGAATGAACTGATGCCCAATTCGCTTGCGCTTTTCCTCTGGGTCGGTCACGCCAACCACCGCTTCCAGAAAGCGATCGCGGGCATTGACATACTCCACTGGAATATGGAACTGCTCCTGAAACAGCTTCACCAACCGTTCCGGCTCTTGCTTTCGCATAAAACCCTGGTCAATGAACATGCAGGTAAGCTGATCGCCGATCGCTCTGTAGAGCAAAAACGCCAGGGTGGAAGAGTCCACGCCGCCCGAAAGCGCCAGCAGTACCCGCTTATCGCCGACTCTGGCCCGGATTTCTTGAATCGACTCCTCCACAAACGCATCGGTTGTCCAAGTGGGTTCGCAGTGGCAGATGTGGTATACAAAATTGCGGATCATGGCCAGACCGCCGATCGAATGCACTACTTCTGGGTGGAACTGCACCCCGAACAGGCGGCGATCGTGGTGGGCGATCGCTGCACAGGCAGTGTTGGCGGTGTGGGCCAGCAGTTCAAAGCCGCTTGGCAGACGCGTTACTGAGTCGCCGTGACTCATCCACATCGTCGCGCCATCTTCCACGTTGGTTAACAAATCAGTGGGATCGTCGATCGTCAAGGCTGCTTTGCCATACTCACCGCGATCGGAGCGCTCCACCTCGCCGCCCAACTGCTGCACCATCAACTGCATTCCGTAGCACACCCCCAACACGGGAATGCCTAAGTTCCAAATTTCCGGGTCAGATTGGGGTGCGCCTTTGTCGTAGACGGAACTGGGGCCACCGGAGAGAATAATGCCAGAGGGAGCCAGCTGGCGCAGTTGCTCGGCGCTAGTGCGGTAGGAAAGTACCTCTGAGTAAACCTGGGTTTCTCGAATGCGGCGGGCGATCAGTTCTGAGTACTGAGAGCCAAAATCTAAAATAACGATCATCTGACGATCGAGATGACCCAATGAAGAGGAATGGGTCTGCGATTCTGTTTGTATCACCGAACTTTCCTGATTGCTGGGGTGGGTAGTAGAGTCCTGAGAGAATTCTGAGAACTGACGCGAACAGCAGAAAAAAGCAATCTAAAAGATTCTGGATATTTTAACTAAATATTTTAACTAGCCTAACAGAACTCTCTTAAGGTTCAAGGAAGGCAGTTGTCTGACCTTGCCTCAAGCAGGAGAATTTGAGCTAAGTTCTAAATCACAAGAGCCGGACTACAAGGCAGGAGTGTGGGGAGCATAGGCAAAGATTGGTGAATGGGCAGCAAGCGATCGTGCTGTAATTTCTATCCCCTGGAAGGTGTAGTGCGGCTCACTAAACTTTACTGTCTCTAGAAAGCCGCTTAGGTATGGCACAAGATTGAGCCAGCCCTCATGCCCTTAAACCACAGTGAACACCCAGGACAGAAACCGTGAGGGTTGAAATTATTGAATCTGTGCCCTTAAATCAGCCAGTGAACCAGGAAATGACGGAAGCGCTGATTTTCTCGGCCGCCCCCCTTGCCTCAGCCCCACCCGACTCAAAAAAAGCCATCCGCACTAGCCTGTGGGCCTCCACCCTGGACGGTGTGTTTGCCACCATCTTCACCAACGTGGCTGGGGGCGTGTTGCTGAGTAATTTTTTGGTGGAGCTTAACGCCAGCCCCACTCAAATTGGGCTACTGTCCTCCATCCCGATGTTGGCGAATCTGCTCCAGCCGATCGGTGCAATCTTGAGTGAGCGCAGCACCAGCCGCCACAACTACTGCCTAGGGGTTTATGCCCCAGCACGGCTGCTGTGGCTAATTCTGGTAGTCGGGATTTTGTGGGGCTGGCGCACGACTGATCCCCAGCTTCTGATCAAGTGGACGCTGGCGACTGTCTGTGTAACTCACTTTGTTGGCGCATTGGGCAGTGCTTCCTGGCTGAGTTGGCTAGCGGTGCTGGTTCCCCGACGACTGCGGGGGCGCTATTTTGGCATCCGCAACAGTGCTGCCAGCCTGACCAGCCTCCTCTGTGTGCCAATTCTAGGCTGGATGGTGTCTGCCTTTCCGGGCGGATCGATCCAGGGTTACGGGGTAGTGCTACTGCTGGGAGTGGTGACTGGAATCATCAGCCTTGGTTTCCAGTTTTTCATGGTAGATGTGAATCCCCAGGTGCAGAACAATCTGAAAGGTAAGGGCGATCGAGCTTCAATAACCAGCTCTCCAGAAACTAATTCTCCAGAAGCCAACTCTTCAGAAAATACAGAAACGGAAGACCCTATCACTCCACTGTTCCGCCTTCCCGCCTTCCTGCTCGATCGTAATTTTCTTCTCTTCTTGCTTTACCTGTCCTTCTGGATGTTTGCCGTCAACCTGAGTGCGCCCTTTTTCAATGTGTATTTGTTAGACAACCTGGTGATCGACCTGCAAGCCGTAACGCTCTACAACAGCTTGCAGGCGGGGGCAAATTTGCTGCTGCTGCTGGTGTGGGGCAAGATCGCCGATCGCGTGGGCAATCGGGCTGTGCTCATCACGGTGGGAATTCTGGTGGCTATCACGCCCCTTCTGTGGCTGGGTACAGGGAATAATGTCCTCTCAATCTGGTTGGTGTTCCCGCTTTTGCACATTCTGGGCGGCGGAACTTGGGCTGCGATCGACCTGTGCATCAACAACTTGCAGCTAGGAGTTGCGCCCGTAAGAACCCAGGCGAGCTACTTTGCGATCGCCGCCGCCGTTGCTGGAGTGAGCGGGGCGCTGGGCACAACTGCGGGTGGTTTTTTGGCAGAGTTTGCAGACTACGGTGGCATTCCGGGCCTGTTTGCGCTGTCAGCGATCGTGCGCTTGGTGGCGCTCCTGCCGCTCCTATGGGTGCAGGAACAGCATGGTCAGTCCCTTCGCCAGATTATGGGAATGCTGTTTTCCGAAAAGGATAGGCAGCAGAGGGAAGCAGAATCTCAGAGTTAGCTCAGTGATGGCGGGCGTTGGTGTTCAAGGGCTGAATTGAAGGCTGAAACTCTGTATCCATGTCTGAGCCACGTTCAGAATTTGGCAAAATCCTGTAACTAAGCAAGGCCCAGTGTCTCTTGTTCATTTCCTGGGGGTGGAGTGGCTAGTTGCACATTGCGTTAACTAACTTTTTCAGTCAGATGATATGAAACTTTGAGGGATAGGGTAAGTTACTTGCAGGACTTAGAAAGCTGTACCCCCGCACCGTTAAGGAGATTTTCCATGAAATCCGAGTTTCAAGCCAAGCTTTTGCAGCACATGACTCAGAAGAAGAAGCAAGATGAAGGCTTCACCCTGATCGAGCTGCTGGTCGTGATCATCATCATCGGTATTCTGGCAGCTATTGCTCTGCCCTCCTTCCTGAACCAGGCCAACAAAGCCAAAGAATCGGAAGCAAAGCAGTACGTTGGCTCTATGAACCGGACTCAGCAAGCCTACCTGCTGGAGAACAACGTATTTGCCAGCGAGATCTCTCTGTTGGGCTTGGGCATCAGCACCGACACGAACAATTACACCTATAAGACAGAGCGAGCTGGCGACGGGAAATCTTTTGCAACTAACGTGTCCTATCCCAAAACCACTAACCTGCTGCGGTCTCATACGGGCGGTGTGAAGGTCTTCACGAAGACTGCTACCCAGGAGACGACCAGCACAGCGATTCTCTGCCAGTCGAAGCAGCCGAAAGCAGGCGCTACTGACGGAGTTGTTCCGGGTGATGCCGCAACTGAGCCAACGTGCAAAACCCCTGACTACGATACCCTAGCCAAGTAGCAGCGCTCCCTGGATTCATCCTGTTGCAGCCCATTACAGCCAGATCCCCGACTTCTTAAAGAAGTCGGGGATCTTGTTATTTTGCGGCTAAAGCCTCTGAACGATCGCAAATCAAGGTCGATCGTCCTCATAGTCTCGATGATTAGACGATGGATTCTCGATCGGCTCGATCAGCGATCGCTCCTCCAGTTCTAGGGACTCTGGGCCACTCGACAAGAGGCGATCCGCACGGCGGCGGGATTGAGCGGTTTGGGGCGATCGGGTGAAGGTTCGCCAGGCGGCCTTCATGCCAACGAATACACTACGCGTTGTGGTTTGGGCCCGTTGAGCCTGCTTACGGGCCCCCGTCAGACTTTCGTCTACCTGCTTCACTACACTGCCTGCATTTTGCACTCCCTGACTCATGTCGTTTGTCAGGTCACTGATTTCTAGACCCGTCAGCCGAATCGATTCCAGCGTAGGAGGAAATTCTCGCCGCAGGGTGTCGAACAGTTTTTCAGCGCTACGGGCCGCCCGCGCCAGTTCCCGAAATGTGGGAATTGCCACCACCAGCACGATCGTCAAGCTAACGGTGACGAACAGCAGCGACAGCACTAGCCAGAAGAGCGGATCAGTCACAGGTTTGACCTACAGGTTGTCATGGAGGGGCAGCTCGGCTTCAGAGGTTTTGGTTTCGGACGCTTCGATCGTCACCTGGCGATCGCGCTGGGTGGCCACAACTCCCGCCGCGATCGCTTCCCGCAGTCGCCCCAATGTACCATCCCAGTTCCGTAAAGCTGACTCAGAGAGGCGATCGGCCTGAAGCTGCACCGACGTGGAAAGGTCTTCTGCTAGTTCCGGTAGGGCATCAGCAGATTTTTTCAAAAGCTGGCGGGTTTCGCGACCGGGGCGAGGAGCCATCAAAATTCCCGTAAGGGTTCCCGCCGCCGCCCCCAGCAGCAACCCTCCCAAAAACGCTCCAGAACGGTTATTTGACATCTTCTCGGCTTCTCCCTTAACAACGCGCAAGACTTCCGCTGAAATTTTCTCTGGAACCCCTAATTCAGAGCCAGTTTAATTTTCAGAACAAACGTAATGGATGGGAGCAGCAATCCATCCCCTATCTCAACTTTACCGCACGATTTCAACAGGGAGACTGAATTAGAGGCGATCGTTACCCCTACAAAGCCCATAGCTCCGTCCCACTGAGGCCCGTGTCGGCGGTGAAGTAGAGCTTGCCTGCTGCTGCCGTTAGCTGGGATGGATCACCGTTCGCTGCAAAGGGAGCACTGATCGGCGTAGTGCCTGCATCCGTGCCATCGCTGCGCCATAGCCTAGTTCCGGTTGTGTCCTGGGCCACAAAGACCAGTGTGCCGTTCAGATTAGCCAGAGACGTCGGAGCCGCATTATCCCCAGGATTAATATCCTTCACCAAGCTGGCCGTGGAGCCGTCACTCTTCCAAAGCTGCTGATTGGGCGCAGCCGCAGTCCCCACATCCACCACGAAATAAAGCGTGTTGCCCACCACTGTCAAACTGGTCGGAGGCTGACCGCCGAAGGAGGATAAGCCCTGAACAGTGGTAACGCCGCCTGTTGGCCCACTCTTGGCCAGGGCATAGTTGCCGTTGGTGTTGGTAAAGAAGTAGAGCGTATCGCCTAGCGGAGCCGGATCAGGGAGGAAAGCTGTGTTGGAACTGACGGTGCCTTGCTGGATCGTGGTGGAGCCATCGCTTTTCCAGAGAGTGAGGCTGCTGGCAGGCCCGGCCGCCACGGTTGTAAAGTAGACCGAATTGCCGATCGCCGTCAGGTTGGAAATCGCTGCCCCACTGCCGAAGTCCCGAACGATCGCGCCGCTATCGCTTCCTGTTGTCCGCCAGAGTTGTTGCCCACTGCTGAGGGTAAAGAAGAGGTTGCTGCCCGCTACCGTCAGGCTCCCAGGCTGCGACACGTTCCCCAGTCGCACCGTGCCCGCATCCGTGCCATCAGTGCGCCACAAAGTTGGTCCACCATCGTTGGCGCGGAAGTAAAGGGCCCCATTGAAGCTCACGAGATTAGTGGGATTGGCGCTTTGCACGCCTAGGCGTATGTCTTTGACGATCGAAGTCGTTCCCGTAGTCAAATCCACTTTCCAAAGCTCGTTTCCCCTCACCCCATCGTTGGCGGTGAAGTAGAGGGTGTTGCCGACAACCGTCAAGTTGTCGGGGGAAGAGTCGCCATCCAGGTTGATGTCGGAAACGAGGGTTGTATTCGCCTCCGTGCCGTCGCTCTTCCACAGTTCAACTCCCGTGAGGCCATTGTTGGCGGTGAAGTAGACTATGTTGCCCACTGCTGTTAGGTTGCGCGGGTTGGAGCTTGCGGTGCTGCCATCGGGCTGGGGAGCAGTGTTGATGTCCCTGATGATCGTCGGCCCTGCGGTCACGTTCACGGTGATTGTACCCGTACCTGTTTGGGGCGTGAGAGGAGTTCCACCAGTAAAGCCGTTGTCGTTGGCCGTCACTCTGATCGAATCAGCTCCCGTGAAAGTGGGGCTGATGGGGCGGTACGTGAAGTTCACTAGAGCAGCATTGATGTCAGCTTGGGTTCCCTGGATACCAATGCTGTTGGTGTCGTTGCCCGTGACCGTCAAATTGGCTGTGGTGCTGAGGCTGAGGTTGCCACTGGTGGCAGTCAGAGTCACAGAGAGTGGATTTGTGCCTGCGTCCACATCCGACACGCTCAGACCCGTGGGAATAATCAGGTCTATCCCCTGAAAGCTGACCTGGCTACCGGGAACTGTGACTACAGGGGCATTGTTCACCGCCCCTACCACTAGAGTGACGGTGGCTGGGGCGGTAGTGTTGATGCCGTCGGTAGCGGTGTAGGTGAAGCTAGTTGTGCCGATGAAGTTAGGAGTGGTGGGCGTATAGACAAAGGAGCCATCGGGGTTGAGGTTAACGGTTCCTTGGGTTGGCTGCGTGCCTACTGTAGCGAAGAGACGATCGCCATCCGGGTCAGTGTCATTGGTCAATACGCCTGTGCCGATCGTCACAGTGTAGGGACTATTGGCATTGACGTTGCTGTAGGTGTCGTTGGTGGCCGTGGGGGGACGGCTGGTGGAATTGACCGTAACGAAGACGGTTCCCGGACTGGACAAGGTGCCATCACTGGCGCGGTAGACAAAGGAATCAGTTCCAGCAAAGCCTGGCGTGGGCGTGTAGGTGAATGTGCCGTTTTCATTCAGCGACAAGCTGCCATTGGCGGGATTGGGTGGCGTGAGAACGCTGGCTGTGAGAGTATCCACATCAGTGTCGTTGCTCAGAACGTTCCGGGCGGGATCGATCGTCAAGATGTTGTTGCGGTTGACGCTGTAGCTGTCGGGCTGAGTGACGGGGGCAGCGTTGGCCGCCACCACTAGCGTGGTCGTGACTAACTCGGAGGACAACGAGCCGTCACTCACCTGGTAGGTAAAGGAAGCCGTTCCCGTGAAACCTGCTCCAGGGGTGTAGGTGAAGGAGCCATCAGGATTGGAACTCAACAAGCCAGTGCTGACTGGGTTGATCAGAGCGGTGAGCGAGCCTCCTTCTAGATCGCTATCGTTCCTCAGTACCCCTTGAGTGGCGGATATTGTGCGACTCTGGCCTGTGTTGAAAGCGTAGGATTCAGAGCTGACGATCGGAGCAGTATTAGCTGCCACCGTGATGAAGGCTGTTCCCACACTGAGGGAGTCTAGAGTGCCATCGTTAGCTCGGTAGGTGAAGCTGTCGACTCCCAGGAAATCTGCCCTGGAGGTGTAGATAAAGCTGCCATCGCGGTTAAACGACAGCGTACCGTTCTGTACGGACGTAACAGTGGTAGCTGTTAGCGGGTTGCTCTCTGCATCCGTGTCATTTTGCAGCACTCCCAAGAGATTGTTGATTGAGCGGGGCAAACCGCGAGAAGCCGTGTACCTGTCGTTGTTGACCACTGGCGCAGTGTTGGCGGCTACCGTGATCAGCACTGTCGCAGTGTTAGCAGAATCCAGAACGCCATCGTTGGCTCGGTAGGTGAAGCTGTCGGTTCCCAGATAGCCATTGTCGGGCGTGTAGAGGAAGGAGCCATCGGCGTTAAGGGAGAGGGTTCCGTTAACTACGTCAGCGATCAACTTGGCCGTGGTGGGGCGGCTAGTTTCTGGATCAGTGTCATTGTTGAGAACGCCCCGCGTCGCATCGATCGTCAGAGGCAGGTCACGAGAAGCAAAGTACCCAGAGTCGTTAACGGCAGTGGGCGCAGTGTTAGTGGACACGACGATCGTCGCCGTAGCTAGGTCAGAATCCGTCAGTCCATCATTGGCTCGGTAGGTGAAGCTGTCTGTACCGATAAAGTCGGCTCTAGGTATATAGGTGAAGGTTCCGTTGGAACTGAGGGAGACGGAACCGTTGCCTGGCTCACTGACCTTCATTGCCACCAGGGGATCGCCTTCTGCATCTGTGTCATTTCTCAGTACGCCACTGAGAACGGTACTTACGGTGTAGGGGCGATTCACTAAAGCATCAGGGTAAAAATCTGAACGGGCGATCGGAGGCGTATTTGCTCCAGCGGTGACGCTGAGAATGACTGTGGTTGGGGCAGAATCCAGTGCGCCATCGTTGGCTTTGTAGACGAAGCTATCTACCCCTGCAAAGCCTGCGATCGGTGTATAGGTAAAGGTTCCGTTGGGGTTGAGAGTGAAGCTGAGGTCATTAGCGGGGCCAACAACAGAGAGGGCTGTCAACGTCGTGCCCAGATCAGGGTCAGTATCGTTGGTCAGTACGCTAGTAGCAGGCGTGATTACTCCAGCGCGGCTGACGCTGTAGCTGTCGCTGACAGCAGTCGGGGCAGTGTTGGTCTGGCCCACGGCGATCGTCACAGTGGCAGTGTTGGAGTCGAGGCTACCATCACTAACTCTGTAGGTGAAGCTGGTTGTACCTGTGAAGGTTCCGGGCGCGTAGGTGAACGTTCCGTTGGGGGCAAGGGTGACTGTGCCGTTGCCCGCGGTGACGTTGCTGACCAACAGAGCAGTGAGAGAAGTGCTATCCACATCGGTGTCGTTGAACAACACGCTCTGTTGGGGTGTGATCACACCTGTCTGGTTCGAGGTGAAGCTGTCGTTGACAGCGATCGGGGCAGTGTTGGTCTGGCCCACGGCGATCGTCACAGTGGCAGTGTTGGAGTCGAGGCTGCCATCACTGACTCTGTAGGTGAAGCTGGTTGTGCCACCTGTGAAGGTTCCGGGCGCGTAAGTGAACGTTCCGTTGGGAGCGAGGTTGACTGTACCGTTGCCCGTGGGGAGGTTGCTGA
>DATNQR010000130.1:0-3806 GCA_036703905.1 Thermosynechococcaceae cyanobacterium | reverse complement strand
AACGGCGGCGAGTTAGCGCCCTGCTCCAAAGTTTGGACGATCGCCCGCGTCCCTGCCACTGTGCCTGCATCAAAGTTCCCCTGCTTGAATGGGGGAATCATCTCTTGTTGAATAATCTGTCGCACCCGCTCATCTGGCAGTCGCTCTCCCAATCCTGAACCCGTTTCGATTTCTACCCGGCGATCGTTGCGGGAGATCAGCACCAGCACCCCGTTGTTCTTGCCCCGCTTGCCAATCTTCCAAGTGTTGAACAACGTCGTGGCAAACGCTTTGGGCGAAGCTGCGAGAGCCGTATTGGGAACCGTGACCACGGCAACTTCGCTACCGTTCTTGGCTTCTAGCTCAGAGATCATCCGATTGAGGTCAGCCTGGGATTGCGGGCTGAGCAGACGGGCTGTATCACTGACCCAGCCGCCATGAGTGCGGCGGGGATTGGGCACAGACTCGATTCCCGCTCCGGGAGGCTGAGCCAACGGCACTGCCAGGGCAACGGAGGTAGAGCCAATCACGACTAAACTCAAGCTGGTCATGCAGAGCGCTTTTAGCATCAGGATTACCAGAAGAAGTGACCGACGGCTTCTAGCCGACCATAGCTACAGTGGGGGGGTTCGGTTTTCCTGTTAGCAAGCGATGGTTTGGGTAAAGATTCTGGCAAAGACTAAGCTGATAACCTTGGAGGTGCTCCCTCTTTTGTCACTTTGTCAGGGGTAAATTAGGCTGAAGCAGTTGAACATCAAACTCAGAGCATGATTGAGCCACAAGAACCGGTCGCCACTGCGGGCTTCATCGACCAATACTCCCAGGCTTACCGCGCCCTGTTTAGGGATGTCAGGAGTTTTGAGGTTGACTTACCCGTTCTTCTTTTTACTCTTCTTGCTTGACTTTTTATCCTTCTTCTTACCCTTCTTACCTGATTTTTGTCCCGGTTGTATCTTTTCAAGAACAGCTTGTGCTATGGCAGTTGTATTCTTTGCCATATCTACTACAACTTGTCTAGTATCTCCACCTATATCTTTAGCTGTATCGACAGCAGTATTGACAGTTGTATCGACAGCGTCTGTAACAGTGGATGGAGCTTCAGTCACAGCATTCTTCGCTGTATCAATTGCATTAGCAATATTTTCTTGTAGCCGATTGGTATCTTTTTTCTTGTTAGCCATTCTGCTATTTCCTGCTTCAATGTGTACCCAGAGTCTTTCACTTTAGCCATTCTGAGGAGCACGCTCGTCTGCTCTGAGACGGAGTATGAATAGAATCACATATGAGTGCATCCTAGTTTTGTAAGACCCAACTTGAGAATTGTCCGTTGGGCTCTGGTCATTTAATTAGTGAGGTGTAAATCGTCTGGAGTCGTAGTCTTTAAGTCTAGCAATCTCTTGAGTTCTGCAACAGACATCCTTGGCTTACTAACCAGATTTGCAACCACCTCTGGTATCGTGCCATATCGCCCCACCATTCCAATCAGATCGCTGATCGCCTCTGGGCCCGTGCATCTAGCGACAGCGCTGCTAGGCAGTCACCAAACTGTAAAATCTCTTCAATATTCCCTGTCCTCAAAGACTGCCAGGCAAAATTCAATCCCAAAGTATCCAGCACCATAAACAGGCGGCCCAAGAGAGGAACCTTCGTCAACTATCCCCTCGCGTATGCAAACACCCCCAGCAACGTCATCACATTGCCGTGACCGTAATCCGTGCCCCCGTTGCCATTCTGCTTCACCGTCCGCTCAAACTCAGACATCACTAAGATCGTTGTGTCGGCGTAAGCTGCTCCCAGTCCAGCTTGCAGCGCCGCCAGACCTTTGCCCAACTGAGTCAAATTGCGGGCCAGTTGCCCTAGACTTGCTCCCTGGTTCACATGGGTATCCCATCTGCCCAGCGCCATAAACGCCAGTTTCACCTGTGGATCGCGCACCATCACCCCGTCAAGCGACGGGCATCCGTGATTTTAGACCCGATCAGCGTTTGTCCTGAGTTTGAACCAGTGGATATCTGAGTTGCTTCTGGATAGACATCGCGTAAGATTGGGATCACACTCCATTTCAATCCCAAGCCATGTCCCCTGCCTTCCCCTTAGCCGCCGATGACACTGCCTTAGTCACAAAGTTGCAGGACGTTCGAGATCACTTGAATGAGGAGCTGAAGCAACTCAACACCTTAATCGAGCGTAAGACCCTTCAGCTTCGAGGGATTGAATCCATTCTGGAAGATGCCACAGGTGCGGCAACCAACGGCAAAGCTGCTGCCCCAGAAGCTCCAGCAATTGCCCCTCTTGCCGCGCCAGAAACTTCCACTGACCTGCAATGGGAATCAGTTGCCCCAGCGCCGGAGGTTGAGACTGAAGAAGCTGTGCCGGAAACAGAAGCCGCCGTTCCACCTGCCGTCGTCAGAAAGCCCCGTCGCGCCAAAGCCCCGGCTGCTGAGAAATCACCCCCGGCTGCTGAAAAGACTACAGCTAAATCAACGAAATCGAAGCCGCCAATCGCCACCAAACCGCCTGCGGCAAAGTCAAAGCAGTCTGCCCCAAAATCAGAGCCGCCAACTGCCAAGCCGACTGAACTGCGTCAAGCTTTGCAACCGCAGTTTCAGGGCAAAACGCTATCGGAAGCTGTCGGGGAAGTGTTGGCAAAAGCTTCAGAACCCCTGACCGCTAGAGATGTAGCAACGGAACTGTATGAGGGGCTGACGCTCGATGACCTAAAGCGGGCAGTCAAGACAGTTGCAACCATTCTGGCGGGGGGACGGGCTAAAGGAGACTGGCAGAGTTCTGGTAAAGGGTTGTATCAAGCTGGGGGAACGCAGGGAGAATCAATTCTTGGCGCGGCAGCACTATCAGGTGTGGCATGAACTAACTGTCCAATGGCGTAGATTCAGGGAGTCAGTCATGAAGAGTGAGCATCTACAATTCCGTCCGGGTCGGATTGCGGTTGCCGCAGCCATAGGGTTGGCGATCGTGCTTGCTGTCATCACCCTCGCGTTCCCCCTGTGGCACGAGTAGCAGGTGAGGGCACATGGCGGAGTTTGGTGCATGTGGGCGGATGCAGAGGGAAAAGTGCAAACGCTTTACGGTTCCGAGTGCCAACCACCGAAGTAGCTTCAAATGCTGTCATCTTTCCAGCCGCAGTGTGAGCAGTCCCAGTGGATTTGTAGCAGATTGGCTAGGGTGATCGTCTGCTCACACTCAGGACATCTGCCCGTAAAAACCGGGTGCCAATCAAGCAGTTCCAACTGCTGCTGCCGAGTGAAACGCTGGGTTGGCGTAATGACCACTTCGCCGCCATACTAGCTGGCTCCTTCGGGTTGCCACTGCTGGTCTACCACCCAATCCAGTTTCAAAAACTCAGCTTGACTTTGTTCGGCTTGCAGGTCTTCCTGAAAGTCAGGGCAGCTATCCCCTTCAATACCAGTAGGATGAATGGCGCAGCGTAGGTAGCTGGAGTCGCTGAAGTTGCGGCAGCGATCGCACTCTGGAAGTTTGTTGAACCCGCTCATGGTTGCACCTCAAGTCTGCTGCCAATCTTGCCAAAGTGCCCAGCCGATCAGCAGGGCGATCGCCAATGCCAGCGCTCCGCTTTGCCACGTCCAGGGCGTGGCGTGAAACAACTGATCCCAGCCCTCTAGAAGCAGATTAGATTTGCTCGGTGCGTCTTCTACAAATGAATCCTCTTACAGCGGTTGTTGATTGAGTGAGCCACCGGCTGGTAGGCTAAACTAGCCCAGTCAGAGTGGAGATAATGACTCATGCCCGCCCCTTTGTCTGTTGATTTACGTCAACGAATCATGGCAGCTTACGAAGCCAAAGAAGGC
>DATNQR010000129.1:0-29023 GCA_036703905.1 Thermosynechococcaceae cyanobacterium | reverse complement strand
GATTCAACGTGCATCGCAAGGGCTTCTTCAACGACATCCAAGCTCTGACACAATCCTGCATCCTTGAGAGGTGGCAGCAATTGATTGCCCTTATGCTCTCTAGCTTAGAACCTGGCATGTCCGCTAATGTAGCTGTAGACAGACAGCTTAGGACATCGGGTTTGAAGGGGGTACGTCTTAGACTTCTGAATCTACAATTGCTGATCTGTATCAGATTTGACTCAATCTTTCTTCAAACGCAATGCGGGCAAAAATTCGAGACACTGAAATTTATTTTGATGTGGAAGGAGGCGGGCTAGTTCCAGAGGGCGATCGAATGCGTGAAAAGCCCGTTGCATTTCTAGTTCACGGCGGCCCCGGTGCGGATCACACCAGTTTCAAGCCCACCTTTTCGGCTTTGAGTCAGAAAATGCAGCTGGTGTTCTTCGACCATCGCGGCCAGGGACGATCGGCGCGGGGGGACAAAGAAACCTACACGCTGGAAAACAACGTCGAGGATATGGAAGCACTGCGGCAGCACCTCGGCTTGGGCAAGATTGTTGTGATTGGTGTGTCCTACGGCGGCATGGTGGCCTTAACCTATGCCAGCCGCTATCCAGAAAATGTGTCTCATTTGATCCCCATTGTTACTGTGGCTGACTCGCGCTTTCTGGAGCGGGCTAAACAAAACCTGGAGATTCGCGGCACACCAGAGCAAAAGACGATCGCTCAATACCTCTGGGACGGTAGCTTTGAGACTGAAGCGCAGCTACGAGAATATTTTCAGGTAACGCGATCGCTCTACTCAGTCACGGCTGATCCCGATGAACCGCCCTCGAAAACCTGGAATCGAGCGGTTTTGTCGATCGACGCGATCAACGTTGCTTTTGGGGGGTTCTTGCGCTCCTACGATGTGCGGGATCAGTTGCCTAAAATTACTGCACCGACTTTGATTCTGGCGGGACGGCACGACTGGATCTGTCCGCCAGAATTCTCCGAAGAAATCGCTCAGGCAATTCCTAACTCAGACCTAAGAATTTTTGAGAGTAGTGGCCACTCCATCCGTGCCGACGAGCCGGAAGCAATGCTGGACGCGATCGCTGGTTTCATCGTCTACAAGCAATAGCCAGCGTTCACAGCGCCTTCTCGTAAATTCGGTAGGTTTTGTAGATTGTGCCGCCCGAAGCTTCGATCAGCTTGCGAGACGGCCAGTTGTCTTCATACACCCAGGATAGTTCCGCCCGCTTGTAGGGCTTGCCTTTTTGAATGCCGCCGCGCATTCCGAGGTAGATCAGGGCTAGGGGAACCATTTTGCGGCGATATTCCGGCAGAGCGCAGATAGCAATCACCCGTCCCTGGTCGATCTGGCGACGGAACCAGAGAAACTTAAGTATGCCGAGCCAGTCGAGCTTACCCTTAACCTGCTTGAGAGGAATGTTGTAGTCTGGCAGTCCCATCCAGAAACCGATCATTTCGCCGTTGTATTCGGCGATCGGAAATACATCCGGATCAACCAAGCTCTGTAACTCCTTCGCCTCTGCCAAAAATTCCGCTAGCGATCGCGGCGTGGAACTCCAGTTATCGGCAAAAGCCTTGTTAAACAAGTGATAGAGACTAACGCAATCCTGCTCAAATCCTTCGCCTTTAGTTCGCAAGGGTCGGAACTCCACTCCCGATTTACAGGCAATTCGGTAGGCTTTCTCAAACTCTGTCGAGAGCGCTTTGTTTAGGGGAAACTCGTAGGCGTAGGCATCTTTCGCTTTTTCCCAGCCCAACTGCTCCAAAAACTGCGGATAGTAAGGCGGATTGTAGGGCATCATCACCATCGGCGATGAATCAAAGCCATCGATCAGGAACAAACAACTGTTGTGGGTGGAAAGATCGATCGGCCCCCGAACTCGCACCATACCCTGTTCCCGTAGCCACGCCGCCGCTTCTTGCAGCAAGGCCTCTGCCACAGTGATTTCTGCCACGCATTCAAAGAAGCCGAATAATCCGATCGCCTGACTCTCCCGCTCGATCAAGCGATCGTTGACTGCTGCCACAACTCGCCCTAGTAGAGTTCCATCACTTCGCACCGCTAGAAATTGCTGCAAGCGTCCGTACTGCAAAAATGGATTCGCTGAGGTGAACTGCTTGGCAACACTGCTGCGAATTGGCGCAACCCAGTGAGGATCGCTGGCATAGACGATCGCGGGCACATCCAAAAACCGCTCTTGATCAGCAGGTGTTGTAACGGAAACGATTTGAAGGTCGGCAGGAGTGATCACAGCGGTCAGGTCATTGCTCACCTGAAATATACCAGTGATTGTCCTTTCAGGTAAGCGGACTGGAAGTTGAGAGGCGATCGACCCTGAGGGCAGCTTGTCTAGACTTTGACAAATAAAGCAATAGGGGTGAAGCGCTGGCAATAGCGTACTGATTTCCTCAGCAAACGCCTGACCGGAGCTTCACCCCTAAATAGATTGATTAATAATTCTTGAGTAACCTTTGAATCAAGCTTCCTGATACTTTAAGTTCAGGACTTGAAGGGTTACTTCTGAGCAGCACTAGGCGTTAGCCAAGACTACTGGGCGTAGCCGACAAGGTGCAGAACATCGCGCAATACACTGTAGCCAGCCAGATCCCACAGCAAATAGGCCAGGAAACCGATCGCTGCCAGTCGTCCGTTCCACAGTTCTGCTTGAGGAGTGAAACCGAATAGGAAAGCATTGCGGTCTTTGCCGTTGTAAGCAGGAGCAGCGACGGGAGCAACTTTGTTAGGAGTGATAGGGTTTGTCATGGTTTTTGTTCCTTGAACTTATTGGTTGCTTCCATAGTAACGATTTGTAAAGCTGTGAGTCTATATCCTGCGATACAGTTCGACTACTATTTTTGTATGTCCTGGGTAAGGCATGAAGCTAAAAGGCAACCCTTAGGTTGTCAAGCAACTGCTAGGGGTTACGTCTGAACCTGTTGATACTCCGCTCAAAGAGCTTTGCTGTCTGGGGCCCAGGGATTCATTGACATTACCCAACTGCTAAATGACGCTCGACGATCGCTGCCAAGGTTTCCGTCCAGTGATTGACTAACTCAGACGTGGCTGCTTCCACCATGACGCGAATCAGGGGTTCTGTTCCCGAAGCTCGAACCAGGACTCGACCATGATCGCCCATGTCTTTTTCAGCTTCAACGATCGCTTGTTGTAGAGGCTCGCAGTCCTGCCAGTTGAGACTGCGGCTGCGATCGTTGACTCGCACGTTCTTGAGCCGTTGGGGATAGGTCTGAAAACTCCGATCAACCAGCGCCGCCAGCGAGCCGCCCGCCTGCTGCACGAGCGCTGTCAGATGCAGGGCTGTCATCAGTCCATCACCGCCCACGCCGTAGTGGGGACAGAGAATATGCCCCGATTGTTCGCCGCCCAGCATGGAGCCGTGACGCAGCATTTCCGCGTGGACGTGCTGATCACCTACAGCCGCCCGGACTAACTTGCCCCCCTGCTGCTCCCAGGCCCGCTCAAATCCCAGATTGGACATCACCGTTGCTACGATCGTATCTCCTGGAAGCTGGTCTTGCTCTCGCAGGGCTTGTCCCCACAGGTATAGGATGTAGTCACCATCCACCATGCGCCCTTGTGCATCCACTGCCAGCACTCGATCGGCATCGCCATCAAAGGCAAACCCTAAATCCGCTTGATGTTCCTGCACGGCGGCTTGCAGCGAGGACAAATGGGTCGAGCCGCAGTTCACATTGATGCGATCGCCATCGGGGCGATCGTGCAGACAAATTACCTCGGCTCCCAAAGCAGCGAAGGTTGGCGGCGCGACTTCAGCCGCTGCACCCCACGCCAGATCCAGCACTACTTTCATTCCCTGAAGCGGTTGATCAAGTTGAGCCTTCAGAGGAGCCTGCACGGTCGTCAAATACTTTTGTACCAGTTCTGGACGATAATAATGCTGTCCGCAACGCTCTAGAACCAAGGGAAAATTTAGTGCGGTTCCTCGCAGTGCCGCTTCGATCTGAGCTTGCAGTTCTGGCAAGAGCTTGCTGCCATCAGAGCCGAAGAGCTTGATACCGTTGTCCTCTGGGGGGTTATGGCTAGCGGAAATCATAATACCGCCGATCGCCCCCAGCTGTTGGGTCAGGTTCGCTACCCCTGGCGTGGGGCACAGTCCCAAATTCCACACCTCCAGCCCTGCCGCGGTCAGTCCCGCCGACAGAGCCAACGACAACATACTGCTGGAGTTGCGCGAGTCTTGCCCGATGATGACTGGACTTTGACCAGTAGCGGACTGCTGCAAAACCTGGCCTGCCCAAAAGCCTACCTGCATCGCCAAGGGTGCGGTCAGCAGTTCTCCCGCCTTGCCCCGAATGCCATCGGTTCCAAACAAGCGATCAGGCAACGCCAAACCGCCCCAGCCTGTTTTACCCGAAGCGATCGTCGTTTCTCCCTTCAGCGCATCGATGCCCAAGGAGAGAGAAGCCTCAGAAACAATCTTCAGGCCAGAGGATGCAGAAGCAGAAAGCTTCTCAGCTCGAATCGGCGATGAAACCATAAATTAAACCCCACAACACACTCACAGTGGAGGATAACACTTTCTTTATAAATAGATTCAACCCGATCGGAGGAGCTATATTCTTTCGCGTCAGGAAAGTAATTTTGCTTGCCTTAACTTCTACACACCAACTTCTGCCAGAAGCGGTTGGATTGTTTCCCAGGTTAATCCTTGCTGCAAATACCTTGGTTGAGCAGGATCGTAAGGGCCCAGCAGTCGATCGATAGTCAAGATCCGAGCAGATTCCGGCAGAACGGGCACATCAAGGTCAAACGCGGTCGGCTTCATCAGAGAACTAGAAAACCCCTTGAAGATAGCGACCTGATCACGATCGCCTTCCACTTCTGCGGTGATTAGAAGAACTTCCTGACGACGCTTTAACGTGTATTGTTCTAGGCGAAAGAGAATGTTCACGAGTCAACCTATTGCCCTGTAGCGGAGCGGCCCTGCTTACCTAGGCGAACCACCACAAAGTAGCCAAAGTACAAAACGTAGGCAACCAGTCCCACCAGCGCCAAAAATCCCAGAAAGTAGGGCTTGGTAGTGGCATGAACCAGATCTCGAAACGCCCACGGGGGACTGAGCCAGGGGCGGCAGAAGGGTTCCTCTACTAGAGCGCTGGACGAGATGAAAGCACACCGAAGGACGGGAATTTGAGCCACTGCCCCAATCCCACAGTAGACCGACACTGCCCAGCGCCAAGCGCTAAACGCCAGCTTAAGCGAACTCTTCGGCTGCTCAGAAATCTCCTCATTCAGGTCTGCCCAGAACCACAGCGCTACCAGAATCAGCACTTTGCCCAACCAGCCAGAGACAAATCCGATCGGCAACGCCCCAATCAGCAGATACACCGTGATGCCCAGCAGACTAGAGACTCTCCAGTAAATCAACAGCAGCTTTTGAATCGCCTCAGCTTTTTGCACTAAAGCCCAGACCAGAAGCCCCAGAGGAATCAGCACGGTGAACAAAATAGCCAGACGAAAATCTGTCCAGACGATCGGAGTCAGCCAGGAGGGAGTAGGCATAGGAAAGACCTGAAACAGAACGCGGAGGGTAAGTAGGAAGAGGCAAGGACAGCAATTTAAGCAGTCAGAACTAGCGCCGAAGCAATCACCAAAAAACAAGTAGCTTGAACGCTACTGGAGCATTCTAGCTACTTGTTAGGAAGAATTTAAACAAGCAACAAGCCAATGAAACGCTACGTAAGCAGAACGATTAGTCCTCGTACAGGCGACATTCTGCTGCTTCGGGGTTTTCGTCACAGTACTTCTCAAGGGAGTTCTTGGGTTTACTTTGCTTCTGGTGGGAAGCTTCCGCTTGCAGTTCTTCCACTGCATCCCAAGCCGCTGCACATTCAGGAGAAGTGCTGCCACTTATATCACAGGCTGTGCGAGCTTCTTGCAGCTCCTGTTCGATCCGCTCTTTGATGTCGCTCATGAATTGTTTGTCCCAATCACTCTTGTAAATACGGGAAGCCTACAACGATCGTCGCAGCTTCTCCAAAAACTAGCGTAGCAGTTCCCTGTATTAGGCATTTCCGCTTATTGCCAGTTTAACGTTTTCTTACGGTTTCCTCCAGAAGTCACAGTTTCTGGCGATCGCTCCCTCAGTTTGCTGCATTCTGACGCTTGTGGTTGCTGGCGTTGGTCGATTTTTGCGATCGCCAGCCCCGGTGCTTTACAAACCTGCCGTCAGTAAAGGCAGATGATAGAACAAAGGCAGAGATCAGACTCAGTTCAGCATTGCTTAAGCGATTGTGCTGACTGGTTTTGAAGAACTACTTACCTTGCCATCACTGCATGACCCAAGCCTTCTCGATCGGACGCACGAGTTGCGACATCGTAGGCGACAGGTGGAACGACAGAATAGCCTTCTGGGTTAGCTGGTAGGGCGATCGCGCTTCACAATCTGCTGATTCGAGTGATGAGTTTATGATGATTGCCTCGATCGCTGGCGATCATCATAAAAATTTGTGATTTTTCAAGAAACTTTATTGGAGTGATCCCATAGAATCAGAACTACTCTTCAAAGATGGGGAGATACAGAAGGTTCTCGTGTAGCCAACAGTTAGCCCACTCGCAATTACTGATGAGGATGTAGCTTGAAAGTTATCAATGAAGCAATGATGAGAAGAAGCCAGGCTATTTATGCGTTTTTACTGTTAGCCCTACCAATTCTTTATTGGTTTTATCAGCAACCGTCAAATGCACAGTCATCTGAAGATCTTCGTGCTTGCATAGCAGAATTTGAGAAGATACGTGTTGAAGCTGCAAAGATTAAGCCTGTTAATCTATTTCCATTTCTCCAAGGTTATCAGCAGTTGGGATATCGAGACAAAAAGGGTGAAGTGATAATTCCACCACGTTTTACTGAAGCACGAAATTTCTCTCAAGGTAGAGCAGTTGTAGCTGACAGGGATTGGTACAAAGGTTTTATCAACTCCAAAGGAGAACTTATTATTCCTCATAAATTTGTTTGGGTTTCAGATTTTTCAAAAGGAATAGCTGTTTTCAGTGGAACAAAAGAAAATCGAGAGCAAAAAGGTTTAATTGATTTAAGAGGAAATATTGTTCTTACATTTAAGGGTGCTAGTCCTGATCCAGAATTTAATGGTTTTGACCAAGATGGACGAGTCAGCGTATATGTGCATGACTTATCAAGGGGGTAGGGAAACCCTGTTCCCAAGATCTATGGTTACGTTGATTGCACAGGAAAAGTAACGTTGAAAAAGTAAAAGTAAACATAGTGATTTAAATAATGCGGCGACAAGAAGCCCTCACAACTTTGATTAACCATCAGAATGCACTGAAGAAGTTTGGTGTGAAGTCCTTGATACTGTTTGGCTCAGTGGCACGAGATGAAGCGCGAACAGGTAGTGATGTCGATCTGTTGGTGGAATTCGATCGACCCGTTGGGTTGTTCACTTTTGTGAGCTTGAAACGATACCTGGAAGAGATTTTAGAAAGCTCCGTTGATTTGGGTACGCCCGACTCCCTCAAATCTTATCTACGAGAACCTGTTTTCCGGGAGGCTATTCGTGCCTTCTAGGGATTGGGAAAACAGAGTCAGAGATGTGTTGGCTTCGATCGCGGAGATCCGAGAGTTTACAAGCGGAATGACGTTTGAGGGATTTCAAGCTGATCGAAAAACGATCGGAGCAATCTTGTATAACCTGGCGATTATTGGTGAAGCAGTTCGTAGTATTCCATCTGAAGTAGAGGCGTCACATCCTGAGATTCCCTGGGCTGATGTACGTGGAATGCGGAATGTCGTAATTCATGAATACTTTCAGGTCAATCTATCAATCATCTGGCAAACGATTCGAGTAGATCTTATTTCATTGGAATCCTCGCTTTGCCAACTGATAGATCCTTAGAGATTTTAGGTGGGTTTGCTCTGACCCACTCGATCGCGAACCCGTCACGATCGTGGGCAGATGGTAGAATAGGAGGATGTGATTAGCCCCTAGCCAGCAGCGCCGAAACGATTGTGCTGACTGGTTTTGAAGGCTGATTAGCTTCCAAAGAGCCTGTTCCCCTACGAATACCGTTAACCCCAGCATTCTCCTATGACCTTTTCCCAGGAAGCGCCCCAAGATCGGATTGTGCCCACTGACCTCGGCGGCGAGATGGCTCGATCGTACCTGGAATACGCCATGAGCGTAATTGTGGGTCGGGCGCTTCCCGATGCCAGAGACGGGTTGAAACCTGTGCATCGCCGCATTCTCTACGCCATGCACGAGTTAGGTCTGACCCCCGACCGTCCCTTTCGAAAATGCGCCCGCGTCGTGGGGGACGTGATTGGTAAGTACCATCCCCACGGTGATACGGCGGTTTACGATGCTCTGGTACGAATGGCCCAGGATTTCTCGATGCGATCGCCCCTGATCAATGGGCACGGTAACTTCGGCTCAGTGGATAACGATCCTCCCGCAGCCATGCGATATACCGAGTGTCGATTGCGGGCCCTGACCACCGATGCCTTGCTGCGGGACATTGAGTCGGAAACTGTGGACTTTGCGCCCAACTACGATGGGTCGCAGCAAGAGCCGATCGTCATGCCGTCCCGGATTCCTCAGCTTTTGCTGAACGGTTCCTCCGGGATTGCAGTGGGCATGGCAACCAACATTCCGCCCCACAATTTGGGTGAGCTGATCGATGGCTTGATTGCACTGATCGGCAATCCTGACCTGACCGAAGCTGACTTGATGCAGTACATTCCGGGGCCAGATTTTCCCACAGGGGCACAGGTAATCGGACGGAGCGGCATTCGGGAGGCCTACACTACGGGACGCGGCTCGATCGTCATGCGCGGCGTGGCCAGCATCGAGACGATCGAGCATCGCGGCCGACCTGATCGAGAAGCCATCATCATCACGGAACTGCCCTACCAGACCAACAAGGCAGCCTTGATCGAAAAAATTGCCGAAATGGTGAACGATAAGCGCCTAGAGGGAATTTCTGACATTCGGGACGAGAGCGATCGAGACGGCATGCGAATCGTGATCGAACTGAAGCGCGATGCCTACCCCCGCGTGGTGCTGAACAACCTCTACAAGCAAACGCCCCTCCAGTCGAACTTTGGAGCGAATATGCTGGCGCTGGTGAATAGCGAACCGCAGCTACTCACCCTGAAGCAGTTCCTAAATGTGTTTCTGGATTTCCGCGTGGTGTCGATCGAGCGCCGCACCCGCTACCAACTCCGCAAAGCCGAAGAGCGAGATCATATTTTGCAGGGCTTGTTGATTGCCCTCTCCAACCTGGATGGGATCATCGCCCTGATTCGCCATGCTGCTGATGCCCCCACTGCTCGACTGGAGTTGATTGAGTCCTACGGGCTATCGGAAAATCAGGCAGACGCGATTTTGCAGATGCAGTTGCGCCGTCTGACAGCCTTGGAAGCGGAAAAAATTCAGCACGAACACGAAGATTTGCAGCGCCAGATCGCTGACCTGCAAGATATTCTGGCTCGGCGCGATCGCATCCTGTCCATCATCATCGAAGAAGTGACGCAGCTACGGGCCACCCACGCTACCCCCCGTCGCACCACGATCGAGCAGTCCGAGGACGAACTCAACGATGCCGACTTGATCGCTAACGAGAAGGCAGTGATTTTGTTGACGGAGCAAGGCTACATCAAGCGGATGCCCCTCAACACCTTCGAGTCTCAAAATCGGGCGACGCGGGGCAAAGCTGGCACGAAGATGAAAGAGGACGATGGCGTTGAACACTTCCTCACTTGCCATGACCACGACAGTATTCTGTTTTTCAGCGATCGCGGCGTGGTCTACAGTCTCAGAGCCTATCAAGTTGCCGTTGCTTCCCGCACGGCCCGGGGGACACCGATCGTCCAGATGTTGCCGATTCCCCACGATGAGAAAATCACGTCGATCGTCCCCGTGACGGAGTTCAGCGATGATGAGTATCTGGTGATGCTGACCAACAAGGGCTACATCAAAAAGACGGCTCTGTCGGCTTTCAGCAACATTCGCACTAATGGACTGATTGCGATTTCCCTGGAAGAAGGCGACCAACTGCGGTGGGTGCGCCGTGCCCGTGAGCAAGACACCATTATCATCGGCTCTAGCCTGGGACAGTCTATCCATTTCCGCACCAACCACGAGCAGCTTCGTCCTCTAGGTCGCGCTACACGGGGAGTGCGATCGATGTCCCTGCGGGAAGGCGATAGTCTGGTGGGAATGGCGATTCTGCCCAGCCAGATTGTGGCGGAGCTGGAGCAGGCGCTGGAATCGGAAGTGGAAGAAGAACTCACGGATGAGAACGTTGAGCTACCGCCCAGCCGCGGCCCCTGGATTTTGATTGTGACGACGGGCGGCTACGGCAAGCGGGTTCCGGTAGCGCAGTTCCGGCTGCAAAACCGCGCTGGAAAGGGCATTGTGGCCACCAAGTTCCGCAAGAAAGGCGATCGCCTCGCTGCCCTGCACATTGTTCATGAGAGCGACGAGTTGATGGTGGTGACGAACCGAGGCATCATCATTCGCCAAAGTGTAGATGCGATTTCCTCCCAGTCTCGCCCTGCAACAGGTGTGCGAGTCCAGCGCCTAGATGAGGACGACGCGATTGCCGCAGTAGCGATCGTCCCGCCTTCCACTGAGGAAGAAGCAGCACTGGAGGAGGCTGAAGCTCCAGAGATTGAGTCTCTAGAGGTGGAAGCTCCTGACGAAGCGTAGTAGGAACTAGCAATCAAAAACATTACGGCAGGGCTGCAAAATCCGAAGGTTTGAAGGAGTTGGGGCAAATCCCAACCCCCTTCAAACCTTCGTCCTAACTTATGAGGCTATGACTGTAGTCATGAAGCTGGCTGCATTTCACTTGCGGGGGATAAGGAAGGAGCCTGAGCGGTAGGCGGCACGATCGTTCCCTGCCCACCATGACCATCAGCGTCGCCGTTGACCTCAATCGAGTACAGTATCGATCGCAGAGCAGGCAATCTTGGAGGATGGGAAACCATGACAACCCTAGTAGTGGCGACAGGCAACCCTGGCAAGCTCAAGGAAATGCAGGCATATTTGAGCGATCTGGGTTGGGAATTGACCTTGAAACCTGCCGAACTGGACGTTGAGGAAACGGGGGCCACTTTCGCTGAGAATGCTTGCCTGAAGGCCTCGCAGATTGCTCAAGCGACGGCTAATTGGGCGATCGCCGATGATTCGGGGTTGGAAGTAGCGGTACTGGGAGGCGCACCGGGAGTTTTTTCGGCTCGCTACGGCGATACCGATGCAGCGCGAATCGCGCGATTGTTGGAGGAACTGGGCGATCGCTCTGAGCGAAGCGCTCGATTTGTCTGCGCGATCGCCATCGCCCGCCCCGACGGAACGATCGTGCTGCAAGCGGAAGGCGTTTGTCCAGGCGAAATTCTCCTAACCCCACGGGGAACCGGGGGCTTCGGCTATGACCCCATCTTCTTCGTCCCTTCGGAACAACGGACATTCGCCGAGATGACTTCTGAGCAGAAACGGCGAGTGAGCCATCGAGGCCAGGCCATACAAGCTTTACTGCCGCAGTTGAAGACCTTAAGAGCTTAGTAACATTACTTCCCTTCAGAAGAGAAAGTTGGGCAGAAGTCAGCCGCAGCACGGGGGGCGGGGAAGCCTGAAATGATTGAGCAGCGCTAGGTACAGGAGCGTTCCCTTGCCAAAGACTTCAAGGATAGAGCGGTTTGCGCTTGAAAATCACGCTGGAGAAGTCACGGTAGAGGGGAGGTCGCAGCAGCAGTGACTCGATCGCAAGACCTTCCTTAGGAGGTCGCTGAGACAAACTTCCAACCCGTAAAGCAATTACTCTGCTAATAGAGCTTATGCAGTGGGTTTTGACTGTGAAAACTCTAGATATAGCGTTAAGGTTCTGGAGTCGAGATTTTGGATTGAGACAAGCAGCTCCGTGTTGCTTCACTTTAAGAGAAGAGAGGCGACTGAACCTCTGCTTACATTGACGCTGGGTCAGGCAAGTCAAAGAGCAGACGCTAAATGTAGGACTAGTCCTGAAGACGGATCAACCCGATCGACTTGAGACAAGTACCTCCTAATCATCTCACTTGAATTAGACTAGTACAGTCGATCGATTTAAATTGTGCTTGAGACAATTTCTTCCCAATTCCTTCACTTTCTCAGTCAGTCTCTCAAGCTAATTGCAGGCCCAGCAAGGATTGCAAGGTTTCTATGCTTGCTTAAAGTTTTGTTGTCTAGCATTCTGAGTTGAGACAAAAACTTCCGTATCGTTGCACTTCTGACATCCCTAAACAAGACAATCCTCCAACTCCTTGCAAGACAGGAGGGTGAGTTTGAGGGGATCAGAAGTTTCTGCTTTCACAGACAAATTTTGCTCCAGACGCTAGATATAGCGTCAATGCTTTTGTCTTGAATCAGAAAGAGCGAAAAAAAGAGTTGGGCTACCGATGGAAGAAGAGATTCAGGGTGAGACAAATAGCGCTCGATCGCCTCACTCTTCTCTCCTTATCCTTGCACTTACTCTTCCGCATCGCTGCACGTTGCTTTTTCAAAACCTAGTCTGTGTCTGCAACCTAGCCTTTCGAGACAGCCCTAATCAGTCTGATAAGACTGATCCGATCGCCCAATGCCCCTCAGCCAAATTTGGCAGAATCTCTCTTCGTGACGCAGTTGAGGAGAGACAGTGATTGTGCAAGTGGCCGCTCAAGACACCAGACCCGGAGTATCCAGTCGTTCCCTGACGCTGGAGCAGTTTCAGCAGCAGATTCGGCAGGAGTGGACGATCGAAAGTGCGATCGACTCTGAGTTGGGCGATCGCACGGTGGAAGTTGTGCCGGACACCCTAGACAATCCCTACACCCACGAGCCGAGCTATCCCATCCACGAAGCGCTGAACTGGAAGCTGACGCGGTTTGGGCTGCAAGCCAGACAAACGACCTACGCAGCACTGATCTTGAACGATGACGGCAGCGTTTGGCAGGCGAAACTGAGCCAGCCTCGCCTCGATCGAGCCACGGGCAAGCTCTACAAGTACGAGATGCCGAAGGGTAGCTCTAGCCGCGCCTGGTTGCCTAAGCAGATGCCGATCGCCGTGTGGCAACGGATCGCCCAGCAGCACGGGCTGACACTCCAGGAAAGCGACTTGCAGCAAGGGTTCCGTACCTGGTTGATTCAGCAAACCCAGATTCCGGTCATCCTCTGCGAAGGCGCGAAGAAGGCAGCCTGTCTGCTGAGTCTGGGCCATGCCGCGATCGCCCTTCCCGGAATCTTCAACGGCTACCGCAGAGCCACCGAGAGCCTGATTGAAGACTTACAGCTGTTGGCTGCGCCTGATCGTCCGGTTTACATTTGCTTCGACTATGACTTGAAGCCTGCAACGATCGAAAACGTCAACATCGCCATCCGCAAGCTGGGCGCACTACTCACCCAAGCAAGCTGCAAGGTCAAAATCCTTCAGCTACCGGGGCCAGAAAAAGGCGTAGACGACTTCATTGTGACCCGCGGCCCCACCGCCTTTGCCAAATTGATGAAGGCAGCGCTAGATGTAGAGAAATGGAACGCCCATTCCCACTGGGAGCTTTCCTACCGTCCCGACCTGACCTTGAATCAGCGCTATCTGGGAAGCTTGCCGTTTCCCAAAGCAGGATTTGCTTTTATCAAATCGGCTAAAGGAACAGGCAAGACAAAAGCACTGGAACCCACAATCCGCAAAGCGACTCAGAGCGGTCGCAAAGTGCTGGTGATTACCCACCGAATCCAACTGGGGAAATCCATCTGCAACCAGATCGGGATTGACTGGATTGAGAACCTCTCGGAATCAGAGACTCAAGGATTGGGCTACGGACTGTGCATCGATAGCCTTCACCCCAACTCCAAAGCCAAGTTCGACCCCCAGGATTGGCAAGGCGCGATCGTGGTTTTCGATGAAGTCGAGCAGGTAATCTGGCACGCTCTCAACTCCAGCACTTGCGTCGATCGCCGCGTCGCCATTCTGGAAACGCTGAAGGAACTGCTGCAAGTGGTGTTCGCGTCAGGTGGCCTGGTGATTGGGCAGGATGCGGATCTATCGGACATCAGCATTCAATACTTGATGGGACTGGCAGAAGCCGCGATCGCCCCTTGGATTGTGGTTAACGGGTGGAAACCTAAGCAGGGCTGGGATGTCACGTTCTATGACACACCAGACGCGGCTCCATTGATTGGTAAAATGCGCGAGGTGATCCCCACCGGGAAGGTCTTTGTCTGTCTGGATGCCCAGAAAGTCACCAGTCGCCTTAGTTCCACCAATTTAGAGGTGTATCTGCAAGGGTTGTTTCCCGATCGCCGCATTCTCCGCATCGATAGCGAAACTGTTTCTGATGCGCTCCATCCGGCCCACAACTTGACCGATCGCCTGAACGAAGTTGTGGCGCAGTACGACATTGTGATCGCTACACCGACGATCGGCACAGGGATTAGCCTGGATCTACAAGACCATTTCGCTGCCGTCTTCGGCATTTTCCACGGCACAACGCCGGATTCTGAATCCCGCCAAGCCCTAGCCAGAGTTCGGGATTCTGTGCCCCGCTACGTCTGGGCCAACAACTTTGGCCTGGGCAAGATTGGCAACGGTAGCTGCTCCCACCGCGATTTAGTGCGATCGACCACTCAAAACCTGCGCTACAACCTGCAACTGCTGCGGGACTTCGACTTTGATCTGGATGCTGCCTACGATCCGCTTACCCTCCGCACTTGGGCTAAAATGGCGGCGCGAGTGAATGCTTCGCTGTGGCGCTTGCGGGAGAATTTGCGCTCTGGACTAATCGCTGAAGGGCATCAAGTTACCTGCGTTAGCGACAGCAATCTGGAAGAAAGCCGCGAGGTGAAGCAGGCGATCGCTCAGATTCAGACGGAGCACTCTCAGCAAGAGGCCCAGAACGTTGCAGAAGCCGCAGAACTGAGCCAGTTCGACTACGCCACCCTCAAAGAGCAACGGATCAAAATTCCCGCTCACCGCTACGCTGAGTTCAAGTACAAGCTGTCCGATCGCTACGGTATTCCCGTCACACCAGAACTGAAGCTGAAAGACGACGACGGCTGGTTTAGTAAAATTCGCCTTCACTACTACTTGCTGAGTGACCTGTCTTGGGTGCAGCGCCGCGACCTACGCGAACTCCATCGCCACCTAGAACGGGGCCAGCACAAACTTGCGCCCCAGGATGTCAAACTCCTCAGTGCCCAAGTGCAAACTCTTCTCAGCCTCGGCATTCCCACTCTGCTCGACCCGAATTTGGACATTCGATCGAGCGATGATTGGGTGCAGGCGATCGCTCAGCAGGCCTTCTTCTATCGCGCCGACCTAAAAACGATCCTCAATCTCAACATCAGCGATAAGCTGCCTGCCGTGTGTGTTCTGAAATCCCTACTGAGCAAGGCAGGGTTGAGTCTGCGCTGCGATCGTCTGGAGTGGCAGCCCGAAGGCCACCGCACTCGCGTCTACCGTTACGAACCACCGAATGACGGCCGAGAGGAAGTTTTTCAGGTCTGGCGACAGCGTGAAGCCGAATTCGTACAGCCTCTACGACCAGGCATCAAAGGGCGATCGAAGCTCATGCACTAGAGCCAGTGGGTTCAGGGAAGCTTACGCTGATCTAGCGCGATCGGCCTACCGTGCAGAAGGTTTCCGAGTAATAATCCTCACGGGTTGGTAGTGCTTTAGATTGTTGTGGAATAAGTAGGTCGTGCCAAGTCCAAGCAACAGCGGCTAGCTGTGCCTGGTGAGCCGCCATTGTCTTAAATCAACGCAAGGCCTAACATTACTCAAGGAATACTTGGGGGGAAAACATCGTCCACAATGACTGATGGTAAGGCGCGAAGAAAGCCATTTCATCAGAACTCAGAGAGGAGCGAATTTCTTCTCCTAATAAGAGAATTAACTGCTGTACCAGCTCCCAACGCACATTCAAGCGAGGGTAGAGCATCACGCAAAGTGGGAACAGTTCTTGTTGGACGGAGCTAATCGTGTCCTCTAAGACGCAGACCCATAGGTAAACCTGGAACATTTCGACATCTCGAACACTAGAAATCTGAACGTGGGGCTGGCTCAAGTGACCACTGTGACATTGATAGGTGGGATATAGAGTGGACACGCGATTCACAATTCTGTTGGCGATACTACTGCTTAGCGGAACTAAACGTTGAACCGCTTGCAGACGGGGCGACGGGTAAGAGTGCTCTGCTGCTGCTTGATACGCTCGTTGCAAGGGCATATAGAGATGATCATCAATCACCTTGAAGTACTGACTCAAAAGCGCTTGGTGTGTTGGAGGAGTTAAGTCGAGCAGAATTTGCTCACTGTAGTGAAATTGCATACTGACAAACCCAATAATCCTGGGATCAGTTGCAGTGTACTTTTGTCGAATCTGTCCCAAGGGAGCCGCAATTAGCGTAGAAAGCTGTGGCGGCGGGAGTTGCTGAGCATAGGCATTCAGAGTTATCTCATAGATCTGATGAGCATCCTTTGCCACCGCCCACGGGTCGATCGATCGAGGATCTATCTGATGTCTAACCAGTTCTTGAGCTAAAAGTGCTTCTGTCATTGCCCACGCCTGAGCACTGGTAGCGCGCAGGGTTTGCGTTAGGGTTTGGGCAATTTCTGCTGCTCGTTCACTCCGGCTAAGGGCTTCAGTAATGTCGTCTTGTTCTGCTAGTTTTTGTAAGTACTTCCTTGCCCAAACATCTGAGAAAGTTTGATTAGCCACCCTGCTGCTCTGCCCTGACTCTTCTGGTAGTGATGCAGAGTTGATGGTTTGCATAGAGTTGTTCTCGCCTGTTCAATGAGCTAATGAATCATCTCCCTAATCATAGGAAGAAAGTGAGCTATCTGTAAAAGATCCCTTGATTGTTCAGGCTTGAGTTCTCGTTTGCACTAGCCTCATCTGTCATGAAAAAGCCCAGACTGCTTGGGTTCCAACAACAGATAAAGCTAGATTACCCACCCAGGAAAATTTATATCTCTAAATGCTGAGAATCAATTTGGAGCGTAATGGGACAGGATAAAAAACTGTCCTGAAAAGAAGAGGAATAGAGACGACAGGCAGTTTCCTGACCATTGACCAGAGTGCTGGACAACCGCGAACAGTCGCCACCTCGATGCCCAGCAAATTGATAGTGTTTACAAAACTTACATTTCATAAGTAGAAAAAAGTTGATTTATGGTGGAACGTAAGTGATACTTACCTCCTTTATTTATCTCACCCCTCATTAAGGTTCAAATTAAAATGTGACCTATCTCTATAAAGAATTACATTTTGTAATGTGCAGGCTCGACGATGGCGTGTGTCCTGCCAAGGTTTTACTACATGCTGTAGATTTGTCTCTCGCTGCCTATTTTAAGAAAAATTACTCATTTCGCTCTTGAGCACTCTAAATCTGAGCACCCAAAATCTGAGTCCAGCGGTCAATCTGCTTGACTCAGATTTTGGTACTGTCCAAACCGATGGAGCCACTTCACTTTGACAACGTTCGCTTTGTCACAGAAGGGTTCCGCCTTATTAGGCGCTCGATCGAACCACTGATTTTTTGTACAGGTTTTCCTTAAGGGGATACCAGTCCAGTCTCTTTACGGTCTTGGAAATAGCGATCGATCGCAACTTCCAAAGACGGTAACAAAATTCCGCGTTCACTTCCTAGAACACTGTAGCTTGGACGCGCTGCGGTCAGTCCAAGTGATTTTGTAGAACATGACTCAACATTTGCCTGAGCCAACCCCGCGCGACCTGCAACATTACGAGCTAGATCTGCCCAATCGATCGCGCCCTGATTAGCCAAGTGCCAAACGCCTACCTCGTCATCAATCAATAAGTCGAGGGTCGCATGAACTAAATCAGGAACATAAGTGGGAGAAACAACAGCATCATCGGCTGCAACAAAACGGTTGTGAGTGGTGAGCGCTCGCAAGGCAACTGTAAGAAAATTATAGTCATCCCACGGACTGAAAAAAGCGCTGGTGCGAATGACTAGAGAGCGAGGATGAGCAGCTAAAACATATTGCTCAGCGATCGCTTTGCTGTACCCATACTGATTTAGTGGGGAGGTGCTGCTACTTTCTAAGTATGGCGATTTCTGGCTGCCGTCAAAGACCAGATCAGATGAGAAAGTTACAAAAGCTACTCCTTGTTGAAAACAAGTTTTTGCTAATATCTCGGCTCCCTCGGTATTGATTAACCAGCACTGCTGCTGTTCCCGCTCGGCATCATCGACTCGTACATATCCAGCCGCATTAATTACCGCCCAGGGATTAATTTCCTTCAGGGTTTGCTGCACCGAAGCTGGCTGCGTAATGTCCATCTCTTGGCGACTGAGCAAGCGGTATGGAATACCCCGACCGTCGCAAATTCGAGCGAACGCTTGACCCAACGTTCCGGTTGCTCCGGTAATCACGATCGGACGAATTGATTTAACCTGGTTGGAGCTGGCCGTTGGATAAGCGGCAGGTTTACTAGACGTTGGAGGGCAACTGACAGGGGAACTGACAGGTGGGTAGAGCAGGCGATCGCTGTGTCGCCACCATCCTGGTATCTCCAGAAGCGGGTGCAAGAATCGTTCGCCCTGAGCCATCCCTCGCACCATCTTTGCCAAAGCAGTGGCGCGAGGGATGGCTGAAGTGAGCGAGTCGGAGGTGGGGCGGAGGTCAAACACCCCTGGCTCGTAGTGACGATCGGCGCGAGTCAGCAGACTATTCCAGTCATAGGCACCCAACAGCGACCAGACGGCAATTGCCCGCACATCCACGCTTTTCGACCGCAAAGCGTGGGCAGCATCCCAAACTTCTTGGAGCCAGCGCAGTTGCTCTTCGCGAGTGCAGCCCAAGTGAACTTCTGTGATGGCGATCGGCAGTTGGTAGCGATCCCAAACTTCTTGCAGCAGGTCTTGATGTCCAGTGATTCCCTCCACGCGAACGCGCACCGCTTCGACATCAGCGTAAGCGTGTTTGCCGTTGCTGCCGTGAGTGTGCGGTGGATAGTGATCGAGCCGTTGATCCAGCCAGCGATCGCTCGTCAGATAGTGATTGATACCAACGATATCTGGTGGGCAGGGGTGAGCAAGAAACCATTCGAGTTCGGCTTGCTCAACACCGACCCAGCGCAAATAATTCCACAGCGGATGATTCTGGTCTAGCCGCCCGCAGAGCAAATCAAGCGACAGCCAGCGGCGATGGTTCTCAAACTCGGCTTGGTAGGCAAGTTCAGGCGTACTGTAGGTTTTACCCAAATCTTCGGTTTGTACCAGTTGGGCCTGGGGGTTCACCTGTCGAATCGCCTGCATTGCTAGGGCGATCGCTCGGCACTGAGTTAGCAGGGCACGAATAAAGGTCACCTCGTCACGCCCATGGGGATACCAGTGCCCATACAGTCCGCTGAACCGAGCCGTTGTGAGCGGTTCGTTAATCGGCGTGTAGCGATCGAGCCACGGGTAGCGCTCAGCAACCGTCCTAGCATAGTCGGCCAGCTTGTCGGGAAAGGCTGGATCGATCAAGCTGGTGTGCCGGGGGCCGCTACCGTGATGCAGCAGTCCGGCGATCGGGTGAATGTGCAGCTCCCGCAGTCTGCCCAACCGCTCGTCTGTCCAACCCCAATCAGCCACTCCGTTGGGAGCAACCCGTTCCCATAGAACGGGGTAGCGAAGGGCAGAGATGCCCAACGCGGCAAAGCGATCGAGATCATCAAGACGATCAGCGTGACCGTTGTTCTCTAGCTGATCAAAATATTGATCGCCAACTCGATTCACTGTACATTCAACTCCCGCCCAAACCTCTAGGGGTGACGGGTTGCCTACTTCGCAATGCATTTGTTGATACGTTTAGGACTGTAGCATTTGAAGGAATAGAGGCACTCGATCGGATGAAAACAACTTAATCAATTGCTCACTTCGATCGCTCAAAGTGACTGCGGCAGTTTGATCAAGCTTTTTCAAGCTGCTTGCTAGCAATTTGCTGGTAAACCGTGAGTGCCTGCGCTACACACTGATCCATGTTGTAGTATTTGTACGTCGCCAATCTGCCGACAAAATACACACCTGAAGCTGCATCAGCAAGCGCTTTGTACTGCTTGTAGATTTCAGCGTTTTCAGGTCGGGGAACCGGATAGTAGGGATCTCCTTTTGCCTGCGGAAACTCATAGACAACGCTGGTCTTGGAATGTTCCTGTCCAGTGAGATACTTGAACTCGGTGATCCGTGTGTAGAGGTGTTCGTTGGGATAGTTCACCACGGGAGCTGATTGGAATACAGCTTTATCGTGGGTCTCATGTTTGAATTCCAACGATCGATAAGGCAGCTTACCGTACCGATAGTTAAAGAACTCATCCACGGGCCCGCTGTAAACCATTTCGCGGCAGGGAATCGTCTTCTCAATCTCACGATAGTCGGTATTGAGCATCACTTTGATGTTGGGATGATTGAGCATATTCTCAAACATCTTGGTGAAGCCGTAGAGCGGCATTGCCTGATAGGTATCGGTGAAATAGCGATCGTCACGATTGGTGCGGGTTGGGATGCGAGCAATCACTGAACGATCGAGTTCAGATGGGTCAAGTCCCCACTGTTTGCGCGTGTAGTTGCGGAAAAACTTCTCATAAAGCTCACGTCCAATCTTACTCACAACTACATCTTCAGACGTGTGGATGTGGTCTTTTGGTTCGGCTAGAGATGCCAGAAATTTCTCAACCTCGAAAGAATTTAGATTTAGTCCGTAGAGCTTATTGATCGTGTTGAGGTTAATCGGAATCGGCAACAACTGACCATCGACGCTAGCAAGAACACGATGTTCATAGGAGCGCCATTCGGTGAATTGCGACAAATACTCAAACACCTCGCGCGAGTTGGTGTGGAAAATGTGTGGGCCGTATTTGTGAACCAAAACGCCAGCCCGATCGTAGTGGTCATAGGCATTGCCACCAATGTGGGTGCGGCGATCGACCACCAAGACTTTTTTGCCGGACGTTGCTAACCGTTCAGCAATGACGCTGCCGGAAAATCCTGCACCAACGATCAGATAGTCGAACGCAAACTCTCGAGATGCTGTCGAAAACGAGGAACCCTCGCCTGATGAAGATTGCTTAGCAACGACAGCATCTTCGATCAGTTTCAGCATTGATGCCTGTGTGCGATCCCAGGAGATCTGCTCCAGAAACGCATCGACTCGACTCATCCAGCTTGACTGAGGGGTATCTTCACGCATTGCCGCTTCAGCCGCAGCCACGAAGTCGATCGTGCTATCTGCAATGCGTACCATACCTTGCTGTCCGTAAGGACGCACGACATCACGAATTGAAGTTGAAACAACAGGCTTGCCAGCCGCCAAATATTCTGGCGTTTTGGTTGGGCTAATGAACTGCGTTGATTCGTTGCGGGCAAACGGCAGCATTGCCACATCCCATCCCGCCAAATAGCTGGGTAATTCTTGATAGCTTTTGCCACCAAGGTAGTGAATGTTCGCTTGCTGCGGCAGTGTCGCTGGATCGATTTTCACCACAGGGCCAACAATCACAAAATGCCAGTCAGGTCGGGCAGTAGCGACATCGCTCAGTAGCTGAATGTCCATCCGCTCATCAACCACACCAAAAAAACCAAGTCGCGGATGCGGAATGCTTGCTTGGTCGGCTGGTTCTTCAGTCACCGATCGCGCCTGAGCAAAATGCGCTACATCTACGCTGCTCGGAAAAGCATAGATATTGTTGTGCTGGTCGCGCTTGGCTTCGTAGAGGCTCTGACCACCCGCAAACATAACATCAGCACGGCGGAGTAGCTCAGCTTCTCTAGCTTTAAGAGTTGGGGAAGCACCTTTGAATGCCGATAGCTCATCCATGCAATCGTAGATGACCGCTAGAGGCTTCAAGTGCGAGGTAAACGAGATCGCTATCGGTGTGTAGTACCAGCAAACGTAGCGATCGATGCTGTGTTCTGCTAGTAGCTGATCAAGAAAGCGCTGCTGAGCAAAAGCCAAACCAATTTCGTTCAATTCTTCTGGCAAATGGGCAACCACAACCCAAACATTAGGGATTGGGTTGCGAATCTCCAAATGCTCCTCAATACCTGGTTGTATAATCGGCTCTTCAATAAAGAATACGCGCTGCTGTTGAGCAAAACGACTAAGGATGTGCTGTGGCCTTTGATACACAAAGTCCCAGCGTAAGTGCGAAAGGCAAAGTAGGTCGGAATTTGTGACGATCGCCTCTTCAAACTTATTTTGATGACCTACACGCTTTTGCGTGGACATACATAAACTGGATGGCAAGGCTTCTGTAGTCAGCAGAAGATTCTGATAACCTTGTGAACCGTTGCTGCGGCCGTTGCTTTGCGATCGAGCTTGTTGTTGAGACATTAGAAGTACTTAGAATACAGTTTTGAACAATAGATTTGCAGAAGTTCAACTTCTTCACCTATTGCTTCAATAATTACCTTACGACCTCTTCAGTTTGTATCTATCATTAGAAGGAGTTTCTGCAAAGAAAACATCTTTAATATTAAAGCTTGCAGATTTAACGTACGCCAAACGATTTAAGCCTGAGGCTTAAATCGTTGTATTAGATTGCCCTAAACTTTTAAGTACGATCGCAACTTAAAGTGAGTAGAACTTACATACTTGAAGCTTGAAGCCCTGATCCTTTAGCCCTCTTCGCAACGAGAGAGCCTCGAGAGACCCTTTTCTAAGAAGTTTAGAGAGTCTCTTCTCAAAAATTCAAAAATTTTGAAAGGGTAAGTTATTCGATATTCAAACTGCACTATTTAAGCGCTAGACTCCATACTGCAAGGGATTCGGCAAAGGAACTTGAATGAATATCAGCTTAGCTTTTGGGAACTCATTATCAGTCAGCCTTAGTTACCTAGAGTTTTTGACTTGTGGCTGATCATTAGAAAACTTGGTTGGGTGATTGGACATTAGAACTCACTTCATTACAATGTAAGTAGGTAATTCTATTTCCTAAAGAATATAAAATAATTATTTATTTCTAGATATGCTGCTAAATCAGGCTTCCAAAGCCACACTTTTTTCTCTGTCCTTCATGAAATACCATTATCGTGATTCCTTCAACGTTGTTTCTGCAAATCTGCTGACAGACTAGATTACGGAGTGGTTTATTGATGCCGATATTGATGCCATTCTCACTTGCTGCACTTCTAATGTTGAGGTGAGATGGGGTGTTTATACGGAAGGAGACAGCACAATCAGTGAAGTACCGCTCCCTCACCAACAACTATGTCGCCTTGATTTATGTCGGTTCTCGGCTGTCCTTGCTAGACCATCAAGTTCTCCTGACTTAACCAGCCTTAACCAGGTAACTCACGCTGTAGCTCCCTGCACCCCTCACAGTCTGGATTGTGGAGGATTTACTCAGCATGGCGGTTTGACCTCATCTGTCGCAGGAGGCATGAGGGGGCAATGAAGGAATTAATTTAGATCTTAAAATGTAGAAGAGAGTTAGATAGTTGAGCTTATCGGGAACCCTCCTTTAAGGCTGCGAGAGTAAAGTTGTGAGAGGCTAAAGTTCGAGATGAAAGCATTTGGTCAGTGTTTGGAAGACCGTTACCCCTGCGCTATTAGCGGCGCGATCGCTTCACCTGTAGACGCAGCATACCCGCGTCCGCAACTGCGCCGAGACGACTGGATGCCGCTCAACGGCACCTGGAAATTTGCCTACGACGATACCGGACGGTTCAGCCGTCCCGGTGACGTGACCGAATGGACTCACTCGATCGAAGTGCCCTTTGCGCCTGAGTCGGCTCGCAGCGGCATTGGCGACACGGGATTTCACCCGAACTGTTGGTACGAGCGCGAGATTGAAATGTTTGCTGAGGAGGGCCGGGTAATCCTGCACTTTGGCGCAGTGGACTATGAGGCGCGAGTCTGGGTCAACAATCAATTTGTAGCCATGCATCAAGGCGGGTACACGCCGTTCCAGGTAGATATTACGGATGTTTTGCAGGCAGATGGACAGCAAACCATCACCGTCTGGGCGCAAGATGATCCCCACGATCTCGCTCAGCCTAGAGGCAAACAGGATTGGCAACTCGAGCCACACAGTATTTGGTATCCGCGCACCAGTGGCATTTGGCAAACCGTGTGGTTAGAGCGTGTTCCGACAACGTACCTCGATCGCCTCCGCTGGACACCGCACTTTGAGCGCTGGGAAATCGGGGTGGAAGCCTTCATTGCGGGTGAACCCGTCACCAATCTTCAGCTACAGGTCAAGCTAACCGCAGGGCAACAAGTCCTCGTTAACGACACCTATGCCGTGCTAAACGGTGAAATTCATCGCCGCATCGCTCTATCAGATCCGGGCATTGACGACTATCGCAACGAATTACTATGGCAACCGGAGAAACCAACGCTAATTGATGCTGAAATTCAGCTTTGGCGCGATGGAAAGCTGCTCGATAGTGTCCGTTCCTACACAGCGATGCGGACGGTTTCGATTCAGCGCGATCGCTTTATGCTCAACGGGCATCCCTACTATCTGCGGCTCGTGCTCGACCAGGGCTATTGGCCAGAAACGCTCACCACTGCGCCTTCTGATGAAGCGTTGCGGCGCGATGTGGAACTCGTCAAAGCAATGGGGTTCAATGGGGTTCGCAAGCATCAAAAGATCGAAGATCCACGCTTTCTGTACTGGGCGGATGTTTTGGGGCTGCTAGTTTGGGAGGAAATGCCGAGTGCCTATCGGTTCACGCCCAAAGCTGTCGAGCGCATCACCCGCGAATGGACAGAGGTGATCGATCGTGATTCCAGCCATCCCTGCATCGTCGTTTGGGTTCCGTTTAATGAGTCTTGGGGTGTGCCTGACTTGAGCGCCACGCCTGCTCATCGCAACTATGTCCAAGCGCTTTACCACCTCACCAAAACCCTCGACCCGACTCGACCCGTCGTCGGCAACGATGGCTGGGAGAGTATAGCAACGGATATTCTGGCGATTCACGACTACGAGAATCACCCGCCGCGACTCGCTAAGCGCTACGGCCCTGAAGTCAAGCTTTCAGATTTGTTCGATCGTCAGCGTCCGGGTGGGCGCGTGCTGACGCTTGACGGCTACCCGCATCAGGGACAGCCGATCATGCTGACTGAGTTTGGCGGCATTGCCTACACCGATCGCGAATCAGAGCACTCAACCTGGGGCTATGTGCGATCGTCCAATCTCTCAGAACTGCAAATTCGCTACACCAACTTGCTAGCGGCTGTGGATCAGGTTGAGCTATTCAGTGGCTTTTGCTACACGCAACTCACCGATACCTTCCAAGAAGCAAATGGTCTGCTGTATGCCGATCGCACGCCCAAATTTCCGCTGGAGGCAATTGCCGCTGCCACATTGGGATGTGCCGTGCAGCCACTAGAGTCCCTCGAACCGCCAACTTGGGCGCAACGAGAGCCTCTTCCTCACTGCGGTGGTCACTCTCACTAGCGCGACAGCTTCCATCATAGATTCGCAACAGATTCGGCCTCCACGCAGTTTGATGAGACGAAACGAAGAATTTTACCAATCTTCGCAATCACCGCATCGACTGTGCAGATGTCCTCAAACTGTTTGATTCCCAATGCTGGTTGAGCCTGGCGATCGATTGAACTGTAGCGAAGACAGTAGACTAAGAAGCCGATTTCTAAGCCTTTTCCTTACTGGGAATGCAGCCTGTATCGGCTCCTGAGAATTGCTTCAGCATGGGTTTATAGCTGTAGACAGACGGCTTAGGGCATTGGGAGCGGGTAGGGCAGCACTGCTCCCCAGGACAGAGGTTTCACCTCTGCACCCCGTCCTAACCTATGAGACTGCGGCTATAACTATCCTGACCATCGAGAAACTGTTACAAGAGAACTGAGTGGGGCTTACGGTTTCCTTCCAGAGGCTACGCCAGCGCTACCTAGTTTACGGTTAAGGCTCAAACTGACTCTTTTCAAACATTCGCTCAGGAATGATTCTTAATCACGCTTGGCAGTGGCATCAAAAACGACACCAGTAGACTCTATGTATTCTCAAAAGCTTCTTAAGCCAGACGGTCGATCGCTAACGCTCTACAGTCGGTTGCCGATTTCTGATGGAATTATTGCTACCAGTCCTAGTAGCGAACCCGTGCAAGCAAATCCGCATTTGCGCTGGCATCCCTTACGGGGTGAGTGGGTCGCCTACGCCAGCCATCGGCAAGGACGAACGTTTATGCCACCTCCAGAGTACAACCCGTTGGCTCCCACGAAAAATCTTGATTTTCCGACTGAGCTGCCAGAGGGTGCGTATGACGTGGCTGTGTTTGAGAATCGCTTTCCTTCCCTAACTATTGCTGCCCATGATTCGCCCACCCAGATTGTCGAATCGCTCCCGGCTCAGGGCGTTTGCGAAGTTGTTGTCTTCACCCAAAATCCGCAAGATTCGCTGAGTTCTCTGCCGATCGATCACCTCGAACTGCTGCTGCAAGTCTGGGGCGATCGAACACAGGCAATCAGCCAAAATTCGCAAATTCAGTACGTTTTGCCCTTCGAGAATAAGGGTGTTGAAGTGGGTGTGACCCTGCATCATCCCCACGGACAAATCTATGCCTATCCGTTTGTGCCTCCGGTTCCAGCGCGGATGCTGGCAACCCAGCAGGCGTATTATCAACAGCATCAGCGCGGACTTCTGCAAGATTTGATTCAGAAAGAAATTGAGGATAATCGCCGAGTTTTGTACCGCGATGAGTGGTCAATTGCCTTTGTCCCAGTTTGCGCCCGTTACTCCTACGAAGTTTGGATTGCACCGATTCAACCCGTCGCGGGGTTTTCGGACTTAACACCTGAACAGCTACACAGTCTTGCAAAAGCATTGAAAACCGTTACGCTCAAGTTTGACGGACTGTGGAAGCGGCCTTTTCCCTATTTGATGGCGTGGTTTCAAGCACCTACAGATGGCGAGTCGCATCCAGAGTGGCACTTTCACGCCGAAATTTATCCACCCTACCGCACGCCCGATCGCCTCAAGTACCTTGCGGGAACCGAACTCGCGGCCGGAATGTTTGCTAACGATGCCTTACCCGAAGAAAAGGTAAAAGAGCTTCAGGCAGTAGCAATCGATCTCAACGAAAAATAGTCCTTCAAATCATGACGATGCTATCAGAAGAAATCGCCTACAAGCTGGCTCGAATGCGTGAAGCACTGACCGAAACCGGCGCAGCAGCAATCCGTCTGCGCGGAACTGATTGGTTCGCTTGGGCAACGGCGGGGGCATCAAACAGCGTTCTGTTGGCAGCAGAAACAGGCGTTGCTGAAGTCTTCGTCACCGCACAAGATGCCTGGATTTTGACTGATGAAATCGAAGCTCAGCGCTTGATTGACGAGCAGCTACCCGCAGGTTTTCAGCTTCAAGTGAACCCGTGGGCAGAGTTTGCTAAGCGCGAAGCCTTTGTTCGGGAAGCAGCAGCTGACGGGAGGATCATGAGCGATCGTCCGACCTCCAGCGAAGCCGTTCTGCCTGCAATGCTGCTGCACCACAAGCGAATGTTGCTGCCGATCGAGATCGATCGCTACCGTCAGGTCGGACGGCTTGCCAGCGAAGCAATGACCGAGGCATTGTCTCAGGCACAGCCCACCTGGACAGAGTACGAACTGGCCGGGGCAGGAGCGGCGGCACTGTGGTCACGCGGGCTGCATCCAGCTTTGACACTGGTGGCGGGTGAACGACGCTTGCCACTTTACCGTCATCCACTGCCGACCGCCGCAACGATCGGACAAGGGGCAATGATGGTGTTTTGTGCAAGAGGATCAGGTTTATATGCAAACCTGACCCGCTTTATTCACTTCGGTTCGATGCCTGCTGCACAGAAAAAGCTACATGAACAAGTGCGGGAAATTGAGGCGATCGGACTCAACCAGTCGCAACCCGCTACATTGCTAAATTCTGTATATGAGTCGTTCGCCCAAGCTTACAAGCAGCACGGCTTTCCTCAAGCAATTCAAGAACATCATCAGGGCGGTACAACGGGCTATCTAGCACGAGAGGTCGTGGCAAATCCAGATACAGATGACACGCTGACGGCAGGCATGGCGATCGCTTGGAACCCAAGTTTACCGGGAGCTAAAATCGAAGATACGTTTGTGATTCAAGCCGATGGCACTTTAGAAAACCTGACGTTTGATCCGAACTGGGTAAGTGCAAATGTAGAGGGACGCGATCGCCCTCTACCGTTAGAACTGGATTAATTAATCATGAGTTTTCAGCAAATATTTAACCAGACTCCTCAAGTCGAAGCCAGCGCACCGGGACGAGTCAATTTACTGGGAGAACATACCGACTACAACGATGGATTCGTCTTGCCAACTGCGATTCCACAGCAGACGATCGTATCGCTAGGATTTAGCTCAGATCACCAGCATCACTTTTATTCAGAAGAACTACAGCAACAAGTCAACATTGCAATATCTGATCCGACTCCCGAAGGCTTCGCCAGCTATTTGTTCGGCTGCATTCGCATCCTGGAAGCTAAGAAGATCACAGTCCCGCTACTGAATGTTTTTGTTACCTCTACTGTTCCAATTGGGTCTGGTCTTTCCAGTAGCGCTGCCTTAGAAGTTGCGATGCTAAGAGGATTACGATCGCTCCTTAACCTCGATCTCGATGATGTTCACATTGCTCAAATTGCCCAGCAAGCCGAACGACAGTACGCAGGTGTACAGTGCGGCATCATGGATCAAATGGCCTCGAGCTTAGCAGATGTTCACCATTTACTGTTTCTCGATACGCGATCGCTCGATCGTCAAATCTTACCCATTCCTGCCGAAGCTGAGATTCTGGTCATTGACAGCGGCGTTCCGCGCACTCTAGCGACCAGCGGATACAATCAGCGACGGACAGAGTGTGAAACTGCTGCCAAGCTGTTAAATGTTCCAGCGCTGAGGGATATACAAAGCTTAGAGAAGATTGCCAGTTTACCCAGCCCGCTTCAACAGCGTGCCCGGCACATCATTACCGAAAACGATCGCGTTCTAACTGCTCGAAATGGCATTAGCGCCGAACAATTTGGCGAACTCATGAACGCTTCTCACGCCAGC
>DATNQR010000128.1:0-7684 GCA_036703905.1 Thermosynechococcaceae cyanobacterium | reverse complement strand
ACAAAAACCAGCCCCAGCACCCGTGAAGAGCGGATTCACCTTTCAGGAACGAAGGTGCGGGAGATGCTGCGCCGGGGTGAGCTGCCGCCGCCAGAATTCTCTCGTCCATTGGTAGCGGCAGAGTTGACCAGAGCCATGCAGGAGCAACAGCCAATCTACGAGATTTGAGGCGAGTAGGAGGAATCAGCTAAATCGAAGATGAACCCCGGCTGTTGCCGTTTCGATTGCTAGGGGGACTACTGGGGATCTTTGCATTTGATTCTCCCCAGGTATTTGGACGGTTAGGTGTGCTGTCACTTGAGCCAGCCAGTTCAGGACTACCCGTCTCTCCAACTCTGTACAATTGGGGCAGCAACTGAACTTACTTCATCAAAACTATGGCAGTCAAAAAAGGTGATACGGTGCGGGTCGTCCGCGAAAAGCTGGAAAACAGTCTGGAGGCTCAGGCCAGTGATCCCCGCTTTCCTTCCTATCTGTTTGAGACAAAGGGCGAGGTTGTGGATCTGAGCGGCGATTATGCCTTGGTGATGTTTGGCTTTGTGCCCACTCCAAATATTTGGCTACGAGTCGATCAGCTGGAGCCGTTTAAGTAACAAAGTTTCTGAAAGAGTGATCGCCTCATCGTCGGAATGGGGCGATCGTTTTGCCATAAACAGTGATGAAGTTTGAGCGAGATTTAGAACGGGACTGACGGGGCTCGAACCCGCAACTTCCGCCGTGACAGGGCGGTGCTCTAACCAATTGAACTACAGTCCCTCGTGTGCTTTTGGCACGATCTCTATTGTGCCGATCGTTGGCTCTTTTGTCAACGATTTGGAAAATATTCGAGCTGTACCTGTGTCCTAACTTTTACTCACGGACTCAAAAGGCTCCGCGCCAAGCGGACTGGGAACCCAGCCCGCAACTGCCTTACGCTTGGCCAGCAAGGGGTCAGAGTGGACGATCGGTAGCCGCAGCACCTCCTGGTTCAGGATTTCATCCACTTCGGCATAGATTGTACCTCTCGTCTTCAGGTCGGCTGTCGCTCGGCCCTGGTCAAGCAGTTGAAAGACGCGATCGTTTTTCCAGTTGCCAATGTCGTCGGTTGCGCCGGGACCAAAGTGGGGATAGTAGAAGCTGTCGGGGTCGCCGTAGTCGCCTGTCCAGCCCATCATAAAGGACTGGAAGCCAGGAGGTTTGCGACGATCGCTGATGTAGGCTGCCCAGTCTTTGGTTTTCAGGTTGGCGCGAATGCCCACAGCGCTGAGGTCGGCGGCAAAAGATTCCGCGATCGGCTTGGGATTGGGGAAGTAGGGGCGAGAAACCGGCATATACCACATCTCTAGGTCGAAGCCGTTGGCGTAGCCTGCTTCGGTCAGCAATTGTTTAGCTCTAGCTGGATCGTAGGGATAGGCTGGCAGACTGGTGGAATTTGCCCAGCTCAAAGATGGCGGCAGAAAATGGGAATCGTGCTTTCCTAGGTTGGCCCAGAAAGCTTTGACGATCGCGGGCCGGTTGATGGCGTAGGCGATGGCTTGGCGCACCTTCGGGTTGCTCAGAGGCTTGTAGCTTGGATTCAACGCCAGGTATCCCACATTGAAGGAAGGTCGGCTGATGGTTTCCAGGTTAGAGTCAGCCGCCAGTTCTTTCTGCTGATCTGGGGCAAGCTCGACGGTGAAATCCAGTTGCCCAGAGCGAAGCTGAGCCAGGCGGGCCGCCGGATCGCCCACAAAGCGGATCACCAACTGATTAGCTTTGGGAAAGCCCGATCGCCAATAATTCGGGTTCTTCTCCAGGACAATTCGATCGCCCGTGCGCCATTCCTTGAACAGAAACGCCCCCGTGCCCACCGCCCCACCACTCGGGGTGCCATACTTTGCGCCTGCCTGTTTGATCGCCGTAGGGCTGGCAATGCCGAAGAAGCCAGAGGCAATGGCGTTGGGGAAAGCAGCAAAGGGCTGCTTCAAAACAAACCGAATCGTGCTGGAATCAACCACGACAACATCTTGAACGATCGAAGCAGGTTTGCCCTTGAAACCGCCGAAAATTTGCTGCCAGATTTCATAGGATTTGCCAGCGTCGCGGTAGCCATTGGGATTTTGGGCATCCCACCAGCGATCGACATTGAACTTCACCGCCTCGGCATCAAAGGGAGTGCCATCGTGAAACTTCACGCCCTGCCGTAGCTTGAACGTCCAAGCTTTGCTGTCGGGGGAAGCTGACCAACTGGTGGCCAGAGCGGGTTCCACATCTGTCGTACCGGGCTTCACCTCCAGCAGACGGTTGTAGATCTGATTCTGCACGATGATGGAGTTGCCGTCGGTGATGTTGCCGGATTCCAGGTTTACGGGTTGCCCACTAGAGCCATATACCAGCGCTCCGGGCAGTGCGGGGGCAGTTGCGGTTTCCCCTGCTGGACGATCGCCCCTGGCGCAGTTGGTCAAGACGATCGCCACCATCAGTACCAGAGCCAAAATGCCGTACCGCCGCAAACCCCTCATTCTCTTGTTCCTCTAGTTAGCTTTCTCTAGTTAGCTTGTTCTCTTATCTAGCTGCCTGCCGAGCCTGCTTCGCCATTGCAATCAGCGTCTGGTGGGCATCTTCTGAATCTTGCAGAACGTGGTCAAAAACCACTCGCACAGGGGTTGCTGTGCCGTCGACTTGAGTGGTCAGGTTCATGCCTTCGGCATCGATCGACACCATCTGGGCGGTCGTGGCATTGGTCAAGTTGCCAAACGCTTTGGCGTAGGACAGGACGGCCTCAGCATGGTCGTCGTTCATGTGCTTGCAGATGCGATCGCTAATTTGAGGAGATAGCGGGTCAGCCATAGGTGTTTGTGTGGAAAGACCAGTCCATCCAGAATAGCGGAGAAGTGCGAGGCGCGATCGAGTCAAACATCAATGAATTCTCGCTTCAGCGAGCTTCTGCAAATCGTTCCCCCAAAATGAGTCAAATCTGTATAATGGGAAAGCCACGGGCGGATGGCGGAATTGGTAGACGCACCGCACTCAAAATGCGGCACCGAAAGGTATGCGAGTTCGAGTCTCGCTCTGCCCATAGAAAAACAACACTCTCAGCTTTGAACTGCTGAGAGTGTTGTTGTTTAAACTATCTCCCTGCTTTCAGCGATGACCTCAGGCTGAGGATGCCTTTTTGTCGCAGTCGTTGACTGCTAGCGATCGTGATATGCGTGACCTGTGGGGAAACCACGATCGCGGGTCGCCAGAAACTTCTCCACACGGCCCCTGAAAACCAGACGCTCCAGCATGAACTGAGCTGGAAAGTTCTTGAGTTCAAAGTCAACAGAACCTAGTTGACTCGCACTCGCAACCGCACAAACCCCGTATTGCTGCCGCGGGTGCTGGATACATTGCCCAGATTGAAAAGCACCGAGCCGTTGGGATTGGCTTGGTCGGGGCAGGCATTGTTGTCCGGCAGGGGCGCGATCGGCGAGAACACTGTGCCCCCGCGCACCGGCTCAGCGCTACCCAATTTAAGGCGATTGCTGTCGGCTATCAGAGTTGCCTGGGAGGGAACCTGGTCGCACAGGTTAGGATCGATCGCCGGGGTCTCACCGTCGGAGAGGAAGTAGATGGTGTACTCCACTTCGTCGCCACTGGCTAAGGGCGTGGTGGGCGGAATTGTGGGAACGCCGATCGGTGGCAGGCCCGCCCCACTGAGGGCGGCCGCCAGTCCTTCCGCATCGTTGACCACAGCACCAAAGTTGACTCCTGAAATCAGCGCCCCGCTTCGGGTAACTGAGGTAATCCGCTTCAGCAATCGGAAGCGCGGCCCAAAGCTGACACGGGTGGGAATGCTGTCGTTACTAGGGTCGCCATTGCCATCCGGGTCAGGAGTGGGACTCTGTACCCCGGTTTGATCGGTAGAGATATCGCTGACCGGCACACCACCTGGGCCTGTTCCAACCGCCGTCACAACGTTGTCATAGGGGCCAGGGATGCTGCCCAGAACCACGCGAACCGTAAAGGCGATCGTGGCACTCTGCCCCGCCGCCAGGGTTTCGGTTCCGCTCAATAATCCCGTGCTGCTGTTGCCGTTGAAGCCAGAGTTGACCGCACTGAGAGTCCCACTGACGATCGTCGGTGGCGCAGGTACAACAACTGAAGCAGCCCCTACAAAAACGCTGGCGAGATCTTCGGTTAGCTGGAGGTTGGCGATGGGAACTGTGCTAAAGTTCCGCACCAGAACGCTGTAGGGCACAGTGTAGCTACCGTCATCGTTGGCAGTTACTGTGCCGCGCTGCTTAGACACACCCAGCCTCGGCGTACTGCTGGGCAGGGATACGCGGGTCGGTGTGTTGTTGTTAGTCGGATCGCCATCATTGTCAGGGTCAGAGTTAGCTCCATCGTTAGAACGGTCAGGAGGAGCCGGGTTGCCGCTAGGGTCGGTGGCAGTCGCTCCGGCCTGATTGGAGTAGGGGCCGAAGTTGCCGTTGGGCGTAACGATAACGTTGAGGGTAACGGTCGCCGTTGCACCGATCGCTAGCGTTTGTCCCGCCGCCAGCAGATTCACGTTTGCGCCCGTGCCCGTGAAGCTGGGGTTAGCGGTGATGCCCGTGCCCGTGGGAGGGTCCGCGATCGCGAAGGATGCCGGACTTTCGTAAACTCCGCTCAGATCTTCAGTAGCCTGCACATTGGTCAGATTGGTGTTGCCCAGGTTAGAGAGACGGAAGGTATAGGGAATGGTGAAGGTACCGTTGCCATTGTCGATCGGCGTGCCGGCTTGTTTAGCAATGCCGATGGACGGAGTTAGGGTAAACGTCACACTGGTAGGGTCATTGTTGTTGTTCAGATTGCCGTCGCCGTCTGGATCAGGGTTGCCCGTATTGTTCACGTCATTCTGAGAAACATCCGAAGTTGTGAGGATAGGATTGAGCGCACTGGCTCCTGTTGCAGTGGCGTTGTTGTTGTAGGGGCCGAGGTTTGAACCTGGGGTCACGACAATATTCAGGCGAATAGTCGAGAACCCAGCGACTGGCAGCGACTGGTTTGCCGCTAGCAGATTGATGTTTGCGCCTGTGCCTGTGTAGGCGGGGTTGATGGTCAGGGGAGTGCCGCCCGTCACAGTCGCCCCTCCGAAGCTGAAGCCCGCAGCGCTGGCATAGGTAGCAGTTAAGTCTTCTGCAATCTGCACCGAACTCAGCGCCGTCACACCCAAGTTTTGAACCCTCAAATCGTAGCCAACTGTGAAAGTTCCGTTGCCATTGCTGACCACACTCGCCCGCCGCTTGGTGATGCCAATTCTAGGGGAGCAGTCTGCCCCAGAACTTACCCCAGGGATTGGATCAAGGACGATCGTCCCCACCACGCCGTTTCCTGCTTGGGCATCCAGGGTAACTGGATTGTTGGGACGGGTGATGCCGTTGGCTCCTCCCGCCCGGTTGTAGGTTCCGCCAGGACTAGCGTAGATAGCTCCGCCACCCCCACCCCCACCGGGGCCGTGGGGAAGATCGGTAGCAAAGGGAGCCGTGCTGACTGCGTTGCCCCCACTTCCGCCGTTCGCGTTGACGGTGAGTCCGGCCGCGCTATTGCTACGGGCAGCAAAAACAACACTACCCCCGGCACCACCTCCACCTCCACCGTCGTAGCCTGTATCTAGTGCGTTTGCCCCGTTGGCGTTGATGGTTCCAGTGTTGCTGACGCTGTTGGTGCGAACCAGCACCACACCTCCACCGGGCGCACCACTGCTCCTGAAACCAAACACATCATCCCCCGGGCTTGAAGGCTGCGTCCCGTTATTTGTTGTCCCTGCGCCGCCGCCGCCGCCCAGGATGATTCGGCTAGTACTGGAGGCATAGGGTGCGCCGCTAAATCCTCCGGTGGGAAAGCCTAGAAAAGTAGGGGGATTATACCCACCTTCGTTCGGAAGATTGAACGATCGACCGCCGATGCCCCCGAAGCCTCCATTACCGCCCCCGCCTCCGCCAGAGTTCAGTTCATTAGAGGAAGAGCGACCGTCCGTGCTGCCGCCACCTGCATTACCGGGAGCCCCACGCCCGTAGCTTCCACCAGGATAGCCTTCCAGCACATTGTCAATGATCGAAGAAGTAGCTGGATTGAACAGAAATCGGGGTGTGCCTGCAATGCCTTCTCCCTTTGAACCATTGGCAGCAGAGGTGGAGAGCGTAACAAAATCAGTATTGGCAAGCGTGGCATCACCACCCAACTGCCGCCCTCCGCCGCCTCGAAAGCCCAACCCGCTCACATCGGCTGTGCCGCCGCCAAGGTTGAGGTTGTCAGCAACATCGATCGCCAAAACGCCACCGACAGCACCATTCCAGGGTAGAGCGACAGCGTTGCCCAGGGTGGCGGTGGCGTACTGGGGAACTCGAATGACCTGGTAGGTTTGCTGCCCCTGAGTCCCGAAGGGAGTAGCAACATAGCTGTTGAGCAAGCCGTTGCCTGGGCCTGCACCCTGGATCGCCACAGTTCCGGCGGCGGTGCTGGTGGCCACGACGAACTCGTAGTTTCCCGCGATCGGTGTGCCCGTGACCCCACTAGCAGCGAGGTTAGTCTGCTGTGGCCCACCAACAGTGATGTTTGAGATCGGGGCATCGCCCGGAACACCATCTCCGTAGGCATCGCTATTGCTGGAGTTGAAGGTCGCGCCTTGAATTTGAATTACTAGGAGCAGGTCGCCCGCAGCGATCGGGGTTCCGCCAGCAGGAATACCCACTGGAATTGATGTTGCCCCAGCCCCAACGGAGGCTGCACCAGGGTAGTAGGTATTCACCACTCCGGTGATCGTCGGCGAGCCATCTTTTCCTGGCGTGGCGCACAGGGCAGTAATTTGTGCTGGCGCTGGAGGAACTATCCAAAGCGTCTGACTGAGAAAGCTGGTGGCTGCAATCAAAGCACTGAGCGATCGCCGCGAGCGTCGCGTCATCAAATTCCCCATCACCTGCTTCCTGTCGGTTCAATCTGCAAATCGTCTTCCTGCACAATCACTTCAATTTCCCTGGCATCACGGTAAATCAATTCGGTGCGCCGATCGCGGGCAAAGTCCAACTTCGTCTGCCCAGGGGAGACGGGCTGGGCTTCTCCCTGCGATCGAATTGTCATTCGTTCTGGCGCGATGCCTTTCTGAAGCAGGTAGTTGCGGGCAGAGAGGGCCCGTTGCCGCCCTAGCTCCAGGTTGTATTCGTCAGTGGCGCGGGGATCAGTGTGCCCCACTAGCGTCACCAAAATCATTGGATTCTCCCGCAGCACCTGGGCAACACGATCGAGAATCTGAGCGCTGGCAGGACTGATGAAGGACTGATCCAGGGCAAAGTGAATCCGGCTGGGAATTTGAATGCGGATGGGACTAGGCGGCAGTGGCTCCACGGGCGGTGGCTGCTGGGCAACGGGAGTAGTGCAGCGTAGGGAAGAGGTGGGGGCGACAGAAGAATTGGGCGATGGGGAAGCAGAGAGCGATCGAATCACGGCATTCCGGGCCGGTTCAGATGTGCCGTACCTGGAATCAGTGGCAGCGGCGCTGATCTGTTCCCCAACCCGCAGATTGTCTAAAGTGTGGCTGAAGTTACCTTTGTCATCAGCTTGAGTGGTGGCGATCGGCTCGTTCAACGGCCCGTAGTTTTCCTGTCCCGTGGCGCGGTAGATCTCGATTTGAGCGCCAGGATCAGCCTTGCCGTAGATTTGAACCGGATTAGCCCGGACTGGCGCGGCGGTTTGAGTCCCCAAA
>DATNQR010000127.1:0-10562 GCA_036703905.1 Thermosynechococcaceae cyanobacterium | reverse complement strand
GCCCAGATCAGGGTCAGTATCGTTGGTCAGTACGCTAGTAGCAGGCGTGATTACTCCAGCGCGGCTGACGCTGTAGCTGTCGCTGACAGCAGTCGGGGCAGTGTTGGTCTGGCCCACAGCGATCGTCACAGTGGCAGTGTTGGAGTCGAGGCTACCATCACTGACTCTATAGGTGAAGCTGGTTGTACCTGTGAAGGTTCCAGGCGCGTAGGTGAACGTTCCGTTGGGAGCCAAGCTAACTGTACCGTTGCCCGTGGGGAGGTTGCTGACCAACACGGCAGTGAGAGAGTTGCTGTCCACATCGGTGTCATTGAACAACACGCTCTGCTGGGGCGTGATCACGCCTGCCTGGCTTGAGGTGAAGCTGTCGTTGACAGCGATCGGGGCAGTGTTGGTCTGGGCTACAGCAATGTTGGCAGTCGCTAGATTAGACAACGCCCCAGCGCTGTCGCTAACTCGGTAGACAAAGCTATCAAAACCGCTAAAGTTGGCTCTGGGTGTGTAAGTAAAGGTTCCGTTAGAGGTGAGGGAGAAGCTAGCGAAGTTACTTGGCCCCGCAACAACCTGAGCGGTGAGGGGTAGGTTGTTGTCGGGATCACTGTCGTTAGTGAAAACGTTACCCGGTAGCGTGCCGTTGGCGTTAACGCTGTAGCTGTCGTTATTCGCGATCGGCGTTTGGTTAACGGCCAGCACGGAGATCGTCACCGTGGCAGGTGTGGAAATTCCGCCGATTTGATCTCTCGCAGCGTAGGTGAAGCTGTCTGTGCCGCTAAAGTTGGCTCTGGGTGTGTAAGTGAAGGTTCCGTCAGGATTGAGCGTGAAGCTGGCGGAATTGTTTGGGCGAGACACCTCTTGGGCTGAGAGCGGCACGTTGTTGTCTGGGTCGCGATCGTTCCCCAGGACGCTAGCTCCGAGAAGCGTAGTGTTCTGATTGACGCTGGCACTGTCGTTGAGGGCGATCGGCAACTGGTTTGTGGCTCCACCCACGCTGACAAACAGCGTTTCAGTATCAGAAAGCGATGAGCCAATGCCTGTGTTGCCCTGATCATTGACGCTGATTGTCAGCCGCTCAAAACCCACGAAACCAGGATTACTACGATAGACCAGCGAGGCCAGAGTTTGATTGATCGCCGTGAGAGTGCCCTCGAAGGTGAGACGACTGCCCGTGGGAGTTGTGCCTTGCAGGAAAGTGACGTTGGGGCTAGGCTGCACGGTCAGAACGCCATCGACCGCGGCGATCGTCACCAAAGCATTGCCGCTGCCTGCATCGGGATCGCTGATGCTGATGCCTGGAATCGCGGCGCTGGTGGCCGTGTTGACGGCAGGGGCTGTGGGTAGCGCAATTACAGGGGGACTGTTGAAGGCCAGCACATCCAGGGCGATCGTGCGGCGATCATTCAGCGCAATCCCCGATCCGGTGTTGCCGTTGTCGCTGACATCGATCGTCAAGCTATCGCTGCCGCTGAAGTTGAGGTTGCCGCGATAGCTGAGGCTGGACAGCGCTGCGTTGATGGCCAATAGCGTGCCGCTAAAAATGACGCTACTGCCCTGATTGCCCGTGCCGCTAAAGGTTACACCCGTCGTGCTGGTCACGCTCACGGCTCCGTTCACCACCGCCAAACTCACCGTCAGGTTGCCGCTCCCCGCATCCACATCTTGAACGCTGATTCCTCCCAGGCTCAAGGTTGAGTTTTCAAGAACCTGCTCAGTTACGGAGGGAAGGTTCAGTACGGGTGCATCGTTGACAGGGGTAACGAGGATATTCAGCGATCGCTGATCCGACAAGGGCACACCATTGCCCGTATTGCCGTTATCGCTGACGCTGAGCAGAATCGAATCTGTGCCGTTGAAGTTGGTGTTACCCAGGTAAGACAGGTTGCTCAAAGCCGCGTTGACTGCGCCGGTTGGCCCAGAAAACACGACATTGCGATCGCCTGTACCTGTTCCGACGGTTACGTTCACCCCCGCCACCGAACCAAGGGACACTAACCCGTTCAGCACGGACAAGCTAGCCGTGACGTTGCCACCCCCAGCATCAGGATCGGCGATGCTGATGCCGGGAATGGTCAGGCGAGTGTCTTCCCGAACTGAAAGGGCAGCGGGCAGAGTAATCACTGGGGGTCGGTTGACTGGCGTGACCTGCACTGCGATCGTTTTGCTATCGGACAGGTTGCCCCCCAAACCCGTGTTGCCGTTGTCATCCAGACGCAAACTGACTGTATCCGTGCCGCTAAACGTAGCACCACTGCGGTAGAACAAAGTTTGCAGCGCTGCATTAACCGCGCTCAGGCTACCACTAAAAATTACGCCGGCATCCTGGGTTCCGTCTCCCTGGGTAAAGCGCAGACCCGCGATCGAACTTAGAGACACTGTGCCATTGTTAGCTGTCAGAGTGGCCGTCACTTCTCCGGTCGCCACGTCCACATCGGTGATGCTGATGCCAGAAATAGCAACTGAGGCTCCCTGATCCGCTGCTTGGGTAGCGGTAGGAACCGTCAGCACGGGCGCATCGTTCACCGGAGTCACGCCAATGGTGAATGGGGTCGAGCCGATCGTGCCTCCCACCCCATCCGCTACGGTAAAGCTAAAGCTGTCTGCTGTGGTTTCGCTCCCATTGTGGCTGTAGGTCAGACGTGTGCCTGAGTCGAGATCGGCCTGGCTGAACCTGCCTCCGGCCAGCAGGGCTGCACCGTTCAGCGAGAGACTGCCCGCCGTGGGCAAATTCCCCAGCGTGTACAGAATCTGAGCCGTGGTCACGTCAGGATCAGTCACGGACAATAGGCTGCTGCCTAGGCTGACGCTTCCGCCTTCCGTCAAAGACAGCCCCGCATTTCTCACCAACACAGGCACAGACCCCAAGCCAATACTCAGTGTGTAAGGGCTAGTGCTGCCGCCAGTGGTAAAGACGCGAGCTAGATAAGTTCCTGGATTCAGTTGACGGGTAATGGACTCAGGAGCGACTCCTCCCAGGGCCGAGGCTTGCAAAACTGCGCCGTTGGGATCAAGCAGTTGTAGATCCAAATCCGCCGTCAAACCTGCAAGAGAGAGGGAGAGATTAGTCAGGTTGGCGATCGAGAACTGGTAGTAATCATCGGCATTGGCCACGCCGATCGCGCCGCCATAGGTGGCATTGCCTCTTGGATTGCTGCCCAAGTTGAAAGCAGTGGCCACACTGTTACCGGCAGTGTCGATCACGGGCGCTGGGCCCACCTGAACGAAGGGCGACTTTGCTTTCCAGTTTGTATCTGGGATCTCCGGTAGAGAGGCTTCGCCAATATAGGTCGTGCCGTTGAGTAGCCAAATTGTGTTGGCCCCCGAAACAGAGTTACGAATTAGCAAATCCGGCTGACGATCGCCGTTAAAATCTCCTGTCCCCTGAAACTGCCAGTTTGTATCCGGCAGGCTGGGCAGGGGCGCTTCTCCAATGTAGGTCGTGCCGTTCAGAAACCAGGCGGTGTTAGTTCCTGATATAACGTTGCGCCACACTAGATCGAGGTTGCCGTCGTCATTGAAATCCCCCGTTCCCTGAAGCTGCCAGTTTGTATCCGGCAGGCTAGGCAGGGGCGCTTCTCCGATGTAGGTCGTGCCGTTCAGAAACCAAACGGTATTAGTTCCTGATACGACGTTACGCCACACCAGATCGGGGTTGCCGTCGCCGTTGAAGTCTGCCGTGTCCCGAAGCTGCCAGTTTATGTCCGGCAAACTCGGCAGAGGTTGAATTCCTGTCAAGGCTCCCCCTGTGATCTGCCACAGCACGTTCTCGCCATTCGCAGCGTTCCGAAGGGCAAAGCCAGTGTCAAGGGTGTTGGCGATCGACAGATTCAGTGTGTAGTCGGCGCGGGGCGTAGAGCCTTCGGGCGCAACCCGCAGGTAGTAGATCCCTGCTTCCAGAGGTGTTGTAAGGGATTCCGCAAAGGTGCTAGGGTTGGCGACATTTTGAAGCGGGTTGCCATTGCGATCGAGCAGACTGAGGGTAGCGTTGGCACTCAGGCCCGTCAACGAGACATTCAGGGAACTGCGGTAGCTGAGGACGAAACGGTAGAAGTCGTTGCCTGTCAGGGTCACGGTATCCTGTAAACCCTGAATGGCGGCGGTCAGATTCAGAGGTGTGGCAGTTCCCAGAGAATTCCCTGCAATGTCCGGCATGGCGATTGACCCTTGATTGGCATAGCTATTCTGCCCCAGCTATGAAGTTTTGATGACACCCAGCCGAAAAATGTGAGGTTGATGGGAATTTCTTGCTTTGTAAGATCACCTCACAGCACAGATTCCAGGAATTGACTATCTAATAGGTAGGCTCCGTTGGCAAAGCGAACGCTCCAGAATCCCCCTGGTTTGCGGTTCAAAACCACGCCTTCTTCTCCTAAGACGAGAACGGCGGACGATCGCAGCGTTGGCATGGGGTCAGCCGTCTTGACGTAGGGCGGCAGGCTAATGAGACGCACACGATCGCCCACAGTGAATTGTTGAGACATGAGTTGACCTGTATTTTTGAGCCTACAAGCTGACCTGTATTTTTGAGCCTACACACGCTGCGCGGGACTACAGCACCCGCAGCGTATTGGCGATCGTGCTGACGGTGGACAAGTCTCGAATTTCTGCAAGGGCCTGGCGAAAGTTACCTTCCCGCACGTCGTGAGTTACTACGACGATCTCTGCTAGTTCCCCACGGAGTCCAGTCTGCACCACAGACTCCAGACTGACTTGATGGTTGCCAAAGCAAGTGCCCAGCTTGCCGATCACACCAGGATAATCCTGCGTGAGAAAGCGGGCATAAAAGCGCGTAGTCAGATCCTCGATCGGCGCAACTTGGCAATAGCTCTGGTGGGAGCAAGCTAGGAGCGGATTCAGCAAAGGGGGCTGGGACTGGGTTGTTGAGCCTCGCTCCACCTTGAGAATCGCGGCAATGTTGAGAATATCGGCAACTACAGCGCTGGCGGTGGGCCCCGCTCCGGCCCCCGGCCCGAAGAACATCACCTGCCCGATCGGTTCACCCTCCACCAGAATCGCATTGTAGACATCGTTGACGCTGGCCAGGGGATGAGCTTTGGGAACAAGAGTGGGATGAACGCGGATTTGCAGCTGTGGATCGGCGGTGAGTGCAGGATCGCGTCGGGCGATCGCCAGTAGCTTAATCACAAAGCCCAACTTGTCGGCATAGGCAATGTCGGCAGCACTCACCGATCGAATGCCCTCGCAGTGGACATCCGGCAGCTTGATTCGACCACCAAACGCTAGGGAAGCCAGAATTGCGATCTTGTCGGCTGCATCCAGTCCATCTACGTCGGCAGTGGGATCGGCTTCGGCATAGCCCAGCGCTTGGGCATCCGCCAGCACTGCATCGAAGTCTGCTCCTTCGGTCTGCATCCGGGTCAGGATGTAGTTGGTTGTGCCGTTGACAATACCTGTGACGGCATGGATACGATTGGCGCAAAGGGACTGTTTCAGGGGTTCAATTACCGGAATGCCACCGCCCACCGCCGCTTCCAGCAGCACATACACGCCTGCCTGTTCTGCCGCCTCAAAAATCTCCTCGCCAAACCGCGCGATCGCTGCCTTATTGGCAGTAACAACGTGCTTGCCGTGCTGGATCGCCTTCAGGATGAGCGATCGAGCTGGCTCCAGTCCCCCAATCACCTCAACCACAATGTCCACCGCCGGATCAGTGACGATCGCCTCTAGGTCAGTTGTCAGCAGGGCAGAGGGCAGTTCTACGGAGCGCGACTTATCGAGCGACTTTACCCCCACGCGATAAATTTCTAACTCCTGCACTAGCGGATGTCGCTGGGTGGGAGTTTGCAAAATCTGCACCGTCCCTGCGCCCACAGTTCCCAAGCCCAGCAAACCGATTTTGAATCCCACAGTTTCACGTTCACTCAGTAATACAGCTGTAGACAGACAGCCTAGGACGTTGGACTTGAAGGGAATAGGGGATGGTTTCCCCAACCAGGGTTCTACCCCTGCACCCCATCAACCTATGAGACTATGGCCATAATTGTCATCCAATTATTGTAGGAGGATGGGGAGGGAAGTAGTTAAACACAGAGACTTGCTCGCCCGACCCCTGACCGTGGACATCCCCTTAGCAAAAGAAGCTACAACAGCCAATTAAAAAGCGATCGCCCCGCTTTCGCAGAACGATCGCAGGTTCTTCAAGCTACATTCCTAGCTAGAGGCAGCAGCCGCCCGTGCTGCTGCTGCTTCATCAGGATGAATGCCCAAGCGAGTTAGATTGATCCGGCCGCGGCCGTCTACTTCGCGGACTTTGACGATCACCTCATCGCCCAGAGACACTTCATCCTCCACCTTGCCAACGCGATAGTCAGCCAGTTGAGAGATGTGAACCATGCCTTCTTTTCCAGGGAGAAACTCCACGAAAGCGCCGATCGGGATGATTCGCGTCACTTTGCCTGCGTAGACATCGCCTTGGTTCAGCTTGCGGGTCATGCCCTGGATAATAGAGCGGGCCCGCTTGGCCTTCTCACCATCGATCGCTGAGATTGTCACTGTGCCGGTGTCTTCAATGTCGATCTTGGCTCCGGTTTCCTCGGTGATGCCTTTGATGGTTTTGCCACCAGGCCCAATCACCATGCCGATCATTTCAGGATCGATCTTGATGGTCAGCAGGCGCGGCGCGAAGTCGGACATATCCGAGCGCGGGGAAGCGATCGCTTCCAGCATTTTGCTCAAGATATGCAGACGGGCAGGCTTAGCTTTGTTGATTGCGTCTGCAATCACTTCCATGGGCAAGCCGTTGATCTTCATATCTAATTGCAGCGCGGTAATGCCTGTATCGGTTCCCGCAACTTTGAAATCCATGTCTCCCAGGAAATCCTCAATGCCCTGAATGTCAGTGAGGATACGAATCTCTTCGCCTTCTTTGATCAAGCCCATTGCGGCTCCGCTCACCGGCTTGATGATCGGCACGCCTGCATCCATGAGCGCCAGTGTGGAACCCGACACCGAACCCATCGAAGTAGAGCCGTTGGAAGACAGCACCTCAGAGACAACCCGGATTACGTAGGGAAAATCTTCCTTCCTAGGCAAGACAGGTAGCAAAGCGCGTTCGGCTAGCGCTCCGTGACCCACTTCGCGGCGACCCGGCGATCGCATCGGGCGCGTTTCTCCTACCGAGTAGGGCGGGAAGTTGTAGTGGTGCAGATAGCGCTTCTTCTCGTCGGGGTGCAGGTCATCCATTTCCTGCGCGTCGCCCGGAGTGCCCAGAGTCAGGGCTGAGAGCACCTGAGTCAACCCACGGTTGAATAAGCCACTACCATGAACGCGACGGGGCAGAACTCCAACTCGGCAGGAAATTGGACGCACTTCATCCAGTCTTCGACCGTCTACCCGCACCCCATCTTCAATCACCTGGCGGCGCATCAAAGTTTTGGTGACTTCTTTGAAGGTGTTGCTGAGGGCTTTGGCATTGGCGGCAGCGGCCAGCTTCACAGGGTCTTCGTCTGGCAGTTGGCTGATCGCTTCCACGATCGTTGCTTTAACTTCGTCCAAGGCAGCATCGCGTACTTTCTTATCTTTGTCGAACCGAGCCAGAACTTCTTTAGCAGGGGCAGTGGCTCGATCGCGAATGAAGTTCTCCAGGGTCGAATCCACAACAGGCGGATCTTCGTGAACCAGTTCAATGCCCAGCGCAGCAATTAAGTCGCGCTGCGCCTGGATCAAGTCTCGCACTGCTTCAAAGCCAAAGTCGATCGCTTCAATAATGTCCTGTTCGGGTAGCTGGTTTGCACCCGCCTCCACCATGATCACGCCATCAGGAGAGCCAGCGACGATCAGGTCCAAGTCACCTGCTTCAATTTCTTGGTAGGTCGGATTAATGACAAAATCATCGCCCACCAATCCCACACGAACGGCTGCCATTGGCCCATTGAAGGGAATTTTGGCCAGCAGTACAGCGATCGATGCGCCCGTCACTGCCAACACGTCCGGCGGCACTCGCTCATCCATTGACAGTGTGGTGGCAACGACTTGAATGTCGTCCCGAAGCCAGCCAGGAAACAAGGGGCGGAGGGGACGATCGATCAATCGGCTAGTGAGCGTGGCCTTTTCGGGCGGCCGACCTTCCCGTCTCAAAAACCCGCCGGGAATGCGTCCGGCTGCATACAATCGCTCTTCGTAATCCACCAGCAGGGGTAAAAAATCAATGCCTTCACGACCAGAGGCGCGGGTTGCTGTAACCAGAACCGCCGTATCTTCTGACTGAACCAGAACGGCTCCTCCCGCCTGCGGGGCCAACAGACCCACCTTCAGTCGAATATCCCGCCCATCAAAGGATATTGACTTGTCGAATTCTTCCATGTAGTGTGCTATCCTTTCCCGTCGCTTCTTTTGTTCTCTGTCGCAATCGTAGCATCGATGATCAGTAACTGCCTTCTATTCAGTTTCTGGGGCAGCGTATTCTGAACCACTCCATGCTTTGGAGAATTCGACACGAGAACAGCGCTGAGACGTTCGCTTTAAATAGGTGAAGTTGATCGCAATTACACTTGTAGAAAAGATAGTCGCGAGGGGCGTCCAAGCGCCCTGTCCCAGCCGCACAGACTGACCGAGCGCGGTCAATCCAGTAAAGAGATAAATACCCCAATTCTTCATCTTCCAAAGCCTGAAGAAGCACACCAAACCAGCGATCGCTGCAAAAGCAAGGTGGGGCGAGTATGCCAGGTTGGGTTGACCCTTGAACCAAGACGAAGAACGTCAACACGACCTAATCTAGAGGGGAATTACGAAAACTGCTAGATGGGGCAAACTGCGATAATGAAGAGAAGATTGCTATGGACAGGCGCAGCCCTTGCTGGTGGCGCTTGTTTAGCACGCTACTACCTGACACCCTCTGGAACGATCGATATGACCTCCACAAACGACAAGTTTGAAGTTAGCAAAACTGAAGCAGAGTGGCGCGAAACCCTGACTCCTGAACAGTTTCAGGTACTGCGTAAGCACGGAACCGAGCGGGCAGGAACCAGTCCCCTCGATAAAGTGTACGACTCTGGAACCTATGTCTGCGCTGCCTGCGACACTCCTCTGTTCACCTCAGAGACAAAGTTCAACAGCCGCACCGGATGGCCTAGCTTCTACGACCCAATCCCAGGAGCAGTAGAAACTACGACCGATCGATCGCTGTTCATGACGCGAGTGGAAGTGCATTGCCATCGCTGCGGTGGACATCTAGGCCATGTGTTTAATGATGGGCCGCAGCCCACAGGACAGCGCTACTGTATGAATGGGGTTTCCCTCAAATTCATCGCCAGCTGATCTGGATTCAGGTCTGAGGACTCCTACGGATGGCACTTCTACACGGTAGCTGGCTGCCACAGCCTCTCCAACCCACAGAACCTCACCCTAGTTTCTTTCTCTGGGGCGAAGTGTGGCGCAGAGCTACGCCAGAAATGGGAGAAATCTGGACGGTGGAAGCTTCCTCCAGTCCCGCAGCCCAGCCCTTTGCAATGGGCCGATCGGAGCTGGTGGAGTTTTTATCTGTCCGCTCATCGCGTCTGGCTGGGCTAACTGCCGAATCTCAGCGGTGGCGCTACCAGACGATCGCCCTTCCTTCCTATGTGAGTGACGGCGTGGTGCTGCCCCAGCACTCCGCGGCCGAGCTACAACCTGATGTTTTCTTGTTTCCCTGGCAGATCGAGGGACTGTGCCTCAGCCCAATGGCGGCGATCGAATTTCTCAGTGCGCTGCCGTTGCGGGTGGTCAATGCAGACGAATCGTTCGTTGGGGGCGATTTGCAGTTCTGGGCGCACGTGGCTCGGTGGAGTTTGGATCTGCTGACCCGGTGTAAGTTTCTGCCTGTACTGAAGCGCTCCACCGAAGAACACTTCCTCGCTCAGTGGGAGCCTCTACTAGACAGTGAAGTGGATCGGCTACGGTTGGCGAAATTTAGCGATCGTCTGCCTCCCACCTGCCGGACTTACCAGGCGACCAGTGCGGCCAGGGCGATCGAGCTTCCTGAAGAGCCACAGGCGATCCTGTACAACGGATTGAGCCAAATGCTGGATGCTCAGGTGCGGGCTGTAGCTCAAGCTCAAGCCCCCAGTCAAACGCCCCCGCATGGGACTGGACGATCGCCTGGAAAATCCCCAAGCGCGATCGCGGCTCCGGTGCGGGAATGGTTGCAAGCTCTGGGGCACACTCCCGAAGTCGCCGCCGCGCCACCTTTGCTAACTGCCCTAAATATCTGGACGGCTCCACTACAGCAGCGAGGACTGGAACAAAGCCAGTTTCGGACTTGCTTGGTGCTGCATCCACCGTTGCCAGGTCGTTTGCTGCCAGGACAAAGCGACTGGAAGCTGGAGTATTTTTTGCAGGCTGCCCACGATCCAGAGTTCTTAGTCAGCGCTCCAACGATCTGGAACAACCCAGTGGAACGCCTCAGCTATCGGGGGGAGTCGATCGTCCGTCCCCAGGAAACGCTGCTGCGGGGACTGGGACTGGCTTCTCGCCTGTACGGACTAATGGAACCCAGCTTACAGGATGCCCGCCCACAGTTCTGCACCCTTACACCTTTGCAGGCCTACGAGTTTCTTAAATCTGTAGCGTGG
>DATNQR010000126.1:0-6384 GCA_036703905.1 Thermosynechococcaceae cyanobacterium | reverse complement strand
ACTCTACATTACTGGGCTGCAACTGCTGGCCCTTCTGGTAAGCGACAAGCGCCTGCTCATAGCGCTCCAGCCGGTAAAGGATATTACCCTGCCGCAGCCACAAATCTGGGTCACTGGGTCGCAGATTGACAGCGCGACGGTAGGCCGCCAGCGCTTCTGGGTAGCGCTGCATACTCTCCAGCAACTGGCCTTGCTTCAGCCAGCGATCGTAATCTTCCACTTCGGAAGCAGAATGGACGGCTTCTTGCGAATCTGGAGCAGTTGGCAAAGCCGTGATCATGGTTTCCTCACCGTGCCGACTGGCAACGGGACTTGCGTAGACCCTGGTTTCCTCGCCTTGTCTCGATCGCGGTAGCGCACTACTGATCACGGTTGCTTTCTGGGTCTCCTCATCCTCTGCCGCCAGCGATTGGCGGTAGGCATGGAGATGATCAGCAGCAGCTTGCGAATGGGGAGAATGGGGATCGCGCTTGATAGAGCCAGCAGACACAATGGTTTCGTCCTCCTCGTCGTCGGAGGTGATCGCTGCTTGGAGTCGCTTCAGCATCCGCTTGCGCCCCTCTGTAGCTGCCTGAAATCCAGGCTGAATCTGTACAGCACGATCATAAGCCGCCAAAGCTTCCTCTAAGCGGTTCAGGTGCTCCAGCAAGCGACCACGATCGTGCCAGGCCCACTGATTCTCTGGCTGAAGCTGCACCACTCGGTAGTAGGCGGCGATTGCCTCCTCCGAGCGATCGAGCCTTTCCAGCACGTTCCCTAGCTTGAACCAGGCCACATGGTCATCGGCTTGAACCTCAATCACCCGTTCGTAAGCCGTGACGGCCTCGTCATAGCGCTCCAGGTTCTCCAAGGCCATACCCCGCATCAGCCAGGCCAGTAAATCGTTGGGGTCTTGCTGAATTGCCCGATCGCAGGCCTCCACTGCCTCGTCGTAGTGCTGCAAGTGGTAGAGCGTGTCCACTCGCTTGAGTTGGCTCAGAACCCGCTTGCGGCTGTCAGCAGCCAGAGAAAAATCTGGTTTTAGCTGCACGGCTCGATCGTAGGCAGCGATGGCGGCATCGAGTTGCTTCAACTGCTCCAGCACCTCGCCCCGCTCCTGCCAAGCCCAGTAGTTTTCCGGCTGAAGCTGCACCACGCGATCGTAGGACTGCAACGCTTCCGAGAACTCCTGCAACTGTTTGAAGGCACTGCCCCGTTTGTACCAGGCTAGGTAGTCCTCCGGCTGAAGCTGCACCACGCGATCGTAGGAAGCCGCCGCGTCGCTGAAGCTAAACAAATTCTCCAGAGAAATTCCGCGCTTGAACCAGGCTAAATACTCCTGTGGCTGGGCTTGGATCACGCGATCGTAGGCAACGATCGCGTCCCGGTAGCGCTGCTGCTGAAACAGTTCATCTCCTCGCTCCAGCCAGAGCAAATAGCTTTCATCCACCGAAGCCGGAGCCATCAGCAGGGTTTGCACTGGAGCCACATCGGTGATCTTGCGGAGTGCTTCCAGAGCTTCTTTGGCAGAGGGATAGCGCTGGCGGTAGTCGTAGCGCACCATCACGTCCAGGATGTCCGCAAATTCTGGGTTGAGGGGAACAAGGTCACGCCAGATAATTTCGCTGGTTTGAGGATCTTCCGGCAGCTTGCGCGGATAAATCCCGGTCAAGCACTGTAGCGTCAGCATCCCCACGGCATAGATGTCGCTGCTGAAGCGAGGTCTACCGGCCAGTTGCTCATTGGGCATATAGCCAGACGACCCCACAGCGATCGTCACCGTTGCATGGATGTCTTCGCTCTCCAAGCACTGGGCTCCGATTTCTTTGACTGCGCCGAAGTCAATTAGCACAGGCTGGTGATCGCTCGATCGACGGATCAAATTGGAAGGCTTGATGTCCCGATGGACAACTTGCTGCTGATGTACAAACTCCAGCACGGTCAAAATGTTTTGCAACAGATTGATTGCTTCAGACTCGGAAAACTGTCCCCGCGCCTTTAGCTCTTGGCTCAGGGTTTCTCCTGCCACGAACTCCTGAACCAGATAGAACTCCTGGTTTTCCTCAAAGTGGGCGAAGATCCGAGGAATTTGGTCGTGATCTCCTAACCGAGAAAGTACTTGTGCTTCAGTGTCAAACATCCGCCGAGCTGCTTGCAGAGTGGTCGGATCGGACACCTTTGGCTTCAGTTGCTTCACTACGCACTGCGGCTTTCCAGGCAAATGAAAATCCTCTGCCAGATAGGTCTGACCGAAGCCGCCACCCCCCAAGTGACGCACAATCTGATAGCGGCCCCCAAGCAGCTTGCCCAGCATAAATTACGAAGTTTGCAGAATTTGGTAGAGCCTGATGACGACAACCCAGGGAACGATCAAACCGTACCATAACCCAGAAAGCCGAATCTACCGATCTGATTCGTCCGTAGAATTTAAGCCACTGCACCCTGGAGAAGCACGATCGTCCATCCTCGTTTCGCTTCCCCTCTATAATTGCAGCTAGAACCCCTGGAGAGTTCCGGGAAAATACCCAGGTCACAGTTGAGTTTCCCTCTCTTGCGGTCTTGAAGCAAGCAGCACCAGCATCCCTGAAGGGAATCTCTCTTTGGTGGAATGAAACTCGGGCGCGTCTTGAGCAAGAATGACCCTTGACCTGTATTGAGTTCTCCTATGGCCCTTAAATTGCACGTTCCCACTTTGCTCACTCCTGAAGCCGCTCAGGACTTGAGGGAGACTATCCTGACTACTGAGCCAGAGGCAAAGCTCGAAATCGATATAGAAGCGAAAACGGTGACAGTGGAATCGGCCGCCTCTGAAGAGACTTTCAAGCAACTGATCACAGCGGCCGGTCACACGATCGATTTGTAAGTTGAGCCAATCAGTTGAGTGAATTAGCTGAGCTAGTTAGGTGAGCTAATTTGCTGAGCGAGACTCTCTAGCGGTTGATTTCGATCGTCGGTACAACAAAGCTTCCAGGATTGAGTTGAGGCATCACTCCTCTGGAAGCAGGCGGCTTGGGTAAAGGCGAACCAACTGAAGAAGACTCCGGCCGGGGTACGGCGATTGGGATTGACGGCCGAGGCGGTTGAGAGATAGGCAAGCTGGGCGGCTTTGGCGCGGCGGCAACGATGCTTGTGATGGGACTGTCGTTGGTAAGGTAGACGTGACCCAGCGCTTGTCCGTTATAGGCACGCTTGGTTAGTCGCCAGCCAGGGTAGAAGCTGAACTTGGCAAAGTCCGAGGTGAGTCCATTAGTGCGTCCAATTAGCAGTTCGGGAGACTTACGATCGGTGGGTACGCCGACCAGCACCAGATCATTCCCGCGCTGTTGCACACGCAGACTGTAGCGCCAGCCTAGATCCTGCCCTGCCATCCGAATTGAGTAGCCATTGCTGTCAATGCTGCGGCCGCAAATGCCGGAGAAGTCAAACTGCAAGAGCAGGGGAGTGACGATCGTGGGGCTACCTGCCCGTTCGCTCCAGCACTGGCGAGAGTTGGCAAGCTGCTCGATCACCAATAGTTGATGGGCCCGGCCGCCCCCATAGGGCGAGGCCACTGCGACGAATTTATTTGAATCTACTTCGCGCTGGCTGAACAAAGTAGCAGCTTGGGCAGGGGCGATCGAGCTTAGAGCCAGCGTTGCTAGCAAAACGGTTTTGAGATAGGAAGTCATCTGCATAAAAGTGGGTTAGAGCGGTGAGGTGGGGGCAGGAGCGCTGGAAGTGAATTACTTTTGTCCTGTCCACTGATGGACTGATGCGCCCGGAAAAAGTTCACTCAGCCTGTGGCAGTTCTCCAACTGTCCTGCCGCAACTTCTTGAATCTCTACAGCTTAGATCTCTACAAGTCGTTCGTTTTGAGGAGCTTCAGAAGCGGAAATTACGGCTGTAGACAGGCAGCTAGATTGGGTCTGAAGGGCGGGGGGTTCCGTCCCCGCGCCCCGTCTTAACCTATGAGGCTATGGCTATAGTGCTTTTGGAGCTGGATCACGTCATTACATTAAGAGAAACTCGGAGAATAACAGAGGTCGCTCTGGACTGCGGCACAATGGTTGGCACGGTTGCACGATCGCCTCGCTCACGATCGCCTCGCTTATGTCCCACAATCCTCTGTTCTATTCGTTAGATAGTTCGATTAAAACAGCTGACCTGCGCGATCAGATTCAGATTGCCCTAGCGATCGCCGACGAAACCTTGCTGAGAGCCTTGCTTACCCACAGCATTGCCCCAATTATTCCGCCTCAGTGCCTAGCAAGGGTTAGCTCCGAGGTGGGTGTGCCGACGGGCGATCGTCAGGTGGCAGATGGGGTGCTGCACTTTGAGGCGGTCGAGTGCGTCCTGTCCGCCAGTCTGGAAGAGGGCCGCGATCGATCGCGGGTGACTCAGTACGAGTCAGAACTGCACACGCTGGGAAGCAATCTGCCCCTCGCACCAATGGTGGCCCTCCTGACAGAATCGGGCTTTACCCCCAAGCAGATTCAAGATATTCTGCGACTGCCCCAGGATGGCTGGCACAAATCCTGGTGGTATTCCCTCGATTCTCATAGCCATTTCACAGTGCCGTTTCTACGCCACATTCGCCTAGTGCGCTATGTCGATGGCACATTGACCCTGCAATACAAAGATTTCTTTGAACAGAACAAGCCCAGTTGCTTCACCCGTACCTCTAAAAAAGTTCTCGTGGCCATCAAGCCCGATGAGCAAGGGTTTGGAGAAACTCTGAAGCAACTCAACTACCAACGATCGGCGCTAGAGATTCAGCAAGCCGTTCTGGTGTGCAACCGCATCTCTGAGCTAGAGGCGCAAGCGTTCATCCGCCAGGGCATCAGCCTCTACCCTGCTGTAGAATTGCTGTTACCCACTCAGGCGAACTGCGGCGTGTGCGGACGATCGGAGTGTCCGATGAACGGTATTGAAAATTCTACTGTAGTGCTGTGTCACGGCTTTTTGCTAACCAGCGAGTACGTTTGAGCTTGCGATTCAGACACATCGACTCTCGTACACTACGTCTTTCAAGGGCTGTTCTTTTGCTTACTTCTCACGTAGATATGTTTATTTTTTCGCTGAACTTCAAACGAATCGATCGCCTCAAACACACCACTTAATTTGGCGTATCCACAGTTCTGTAAGCTAAACCCTGCTTGCTTTGAGAGATGAACACCAACCACAGATAGGCTCGACCAGCCGTTGTCTTCCTGGGCGCTAGCAACTGCATTCTTTAATAGGTTCATCAGCTTCGTGTCTTGTTTCAATTCCTTGCCCGTTTTTCTGAGGCTTGCGGCAGCTTTTGTAGCAGCTTTCAAGGCTTCAGGGACAGCACTATTGTTCTTAGCACTTTTAGCAGTTGCAGTAACTTTTGAAGCTTCAGGCTCAATAGCTTGATCAACATCCAGAGCTTGATCAACATCCAGAGCTTGATCAACATCCAAGTACAAGAATGTTGAACAGGAAAAGACAAAAGCTAGAGGCGTGCTCTTCTTGCCAAATCCGTAAACCTTCAACCCGTTAGTCAAAATCCGCATGACCAATGGCGTAAAGTCACAGTCACTGGAGGCGATCGCAAAGCCATCTAGCTTCTGGGTGTACAGCAAGTCCATTGCATCAATGATCAGGGCCGCGTCAGTTGCATTCTTTCCCTTCGTATAGTCAAATTGCTGCATAGGCTGAATTGCGTACTTGTGCAAGCAATCCTCCCACCCTTTCAAAGCAGGATTTTTCCAGTTTCCGTAGGCTCTTCGGATGTTAGCAACTCCGTGCTTGGCAACCTCAGATAAAATTGCATCAATTTTTGATGCAGGTGCATTATCCGCATCAATCAGCAGCGCGATTCTTAATTCAGCTTGCTGCATGCTTTTCTAGATACACTGCCTACCGGCCCACTCTCACAGGCAAGAGGTGCGATCGCACCTCTTGCTCACTAAGTTGTCGGGGCGCGATCGCCCTAAATTGCAACCTGAACGGCCCAGACTGAACTGCATAAGTTCTGAGCCGTCAAATCAATCTTCAATTCGCAGCAGTTTACGGTAGAAGGTTTGAGAAAAATCGGCCAGGCGCGATCGCCGGAAAGACATCACCACATCGATCAGGAAGTCAATGAACTCAAAATTGGCCAGCATCAATTCATAGCTCAATTCGGCATTGCCATCAAACTGGATGCGGCAGCGAGTCAAATCCGCCGGCAGTGTGGAAACACTCCAAGTAGCGATAAAAGGAATGCTTTCACCACCTTCGATTTTGCGCTGCCCCTCCAGCACTCCTTTCTGGTAGAGGCCGATCGCCAGCGGCAGCATCGATCGTTTAGCTGCTTGGGGATAGTAAGGGACATAAACAGCGGCCTGTTGGGGCGGAGCGGGTTGAAGTTGTTCGAGGGACATAGCTCAAGCTTCTTAATTGAGAAAAGATTGGCGAAGC
>DATNQR010000125.1:0-3743 GCA_036703905.1 Thermosynechococcaceae cyanobacterium | reverse complement strand
CTACTTAAAGTGTGCGATTTATAGCCATAGACAGCTATAAAGAGTGCGCCAGACGCAACAGTTCAGCGATCGGTAGAGCATGAGCGATCGCGCCTCTAGGCGTGTGGGGCGCATCGCCATCAAACAATTCCGAAATGCCACCCAGTCCAGCTTCCTGGCTGAAATGAGTCCGCAAAGGCTGAAGGTCGATCGGCGCTGTTGCCCCATAGAAACGCTCCCAACTTCGCAAAAACGGCCCCAACAATCCACTCCAAATCGTGCCTTGATGAACCGAGAGATCGCGCTGCCGCAGATCGCCCTCGTAGCGGCCGCGATAGGCAGGATCGGCGGAATCAAGCGATCGCAAGCCGTAGGGAGTCAGCAGTCGATCGCGGGCCGTCTGCAAGATCGTCTGGGCTTGTTCCTTCGAGAAGCCGCAATGGTGTAGAGAAAGGGCGAGAACGGCATTGGGCCGGATTGCTGAGTCGAGACGATCATCCGGTTCGATGCGATCGAACAAATATCCCTGGTTTGGGTTCCAAAACTTCTGGAGCGACCGCCGGACTCGGAAAGCTTCATCGGTGTAACGTTTGGCTTGGCTTTGCAGACGATCGCGGTTGGGAGCATCAGGCTCTTCAGCTAAACGGGCAGCCCACTGGCTGCCCCAACACAGCGCCGAATACCAGAGGGCGTTGATCTCGATCGGCTTGCCGTTGCGGGGCGTGACGGGCTGACCCTCGACGATCGCGTCCATCCAGGTCAGAGCGACGCTGCCGTCGTCCCACGTCACCAAGCCATCGGAGGCATCGACTCGAATGCTGTGTAGTGTTCCCGCCGTGAAAGATTTGTAGATCTGCTTGACGACTGCATACTGCTGCTTGAGAAAGTCCCAATCCTGACTCGCCTCCAGATACAGCCCCAGAGTCTCTATCCACCACAGCGAACAATCAATACTCTGCAAAACTGGCGCTTCTCCCACTCTCGGTAGCTCGTTGGGGAGCAATCCCTGGACGCAGTGCTGACCCAGCCGATCGAGCAATCGCCAGGCCAAGGCAAACTCGCCTTGAGTCAGAGCAAATCCCGGTAGGCAGAGGAGTGTGTCCCGACTGCGATCGCTATACCAGTGATAGCCTGCAAGAATCTTGGGTGCAGTCGAGGAAAGCACGAGGAAGGGATCGCGCAGGGTAGCGGGGCGGGACGGTGAGAAAACAGCAGGAAAAGTAGGGAGAGAAACAGGAAAGCCAACCTGGGCTTTGAGTTGGAGGCGATCGCTCGACTGCATCGCCACGCTGAGGTAGCCGGGACTGTAGAAGTCTTCCTGGCAGTCCAACCCGCGCTGAGCTTCTTCCGGATAGAAATAGCCCCAGTACCACACGCCCTCTGGGTGGTAGGTTCCCTGCGACCAGTGCAGGCTCCAGGGAGTGCCGAGGCGATCGCCTTCCTTAGCTTGCAGCAGCAGTTGGTGGGAGCCGATGACCTGGGAAAAGGAGAGATGGGGCTTTTGCTGCTGGGGATGGTGGAAGTCTCGATCGGTAATCAACGGCCGCAACTGCAACATCGCCGTCTGCTCACCTTCGTAGACATACTCTACCTCCACCGCAGCAACCGGAATTGGCGCTGCGCCGTCTCTGGGCATGGCAATCCGCCGAGTCAGTTGCCACCCTTCCCCAGCCCAAACCCAAAGGGGATCGGGATCGATCGTGAACGATCGCAGCCATTCATAGCCCACGGGTTCGATCTTACGGGCTGTCCAAATGTTGGTTCCCAAGGCAAACACCTGTCCAGCAATTTCCAGGCTAGCTTCCAGATGAGACAGAAGGAGCGTGCGGCGATCGGGTGGCTCCAGCGCTGCAATCAGCCATCCGTGATACGTGCGAGTTCGGGCATCGCTCACCGTGCCACTGGCAAAACTGCCAAACCTGTTGGTCAACAACCATTCCCGCGTGTCCAGTTCCATCAAAGCTCACAGTCTGTGTGGGTTTATTATTGTAGGTCTATCTACTAGCTTGACCATTCTGCCTGATCGCCGCTTGCCTAGAGAGCAATGTTCCATCCCAGAATGGTCAAGCCAGGACAGTGTAGGGTAGAAAAATGACTGCAACCGCCGCGATCGCTCTGGGCAGCAATTTGGGCAACTCCCTCAAAACATTGAACGCTGCCCTGGAAGTGCTGGCTCAAGCACCAGGCATCCAGGTAGAAGCGCGATCGTCCTGGTATCAAACCAAAGCGATTCAAGCAACGGACTCAGCCCCACCTCAGCCCGACTATCTCAATGGCTGTGCGTTGCTGCGTGTCACCCTCAGTCCCCACGAACTGCTGGCAGTCCTGCTCCAAACCGAGATTCAATTTGGGCGGGTGCGACGGGAGCGGTGGGGAGCTAGAACTCTGGATCTGGACTTGTTGTGGTTTGATGACCTGATTCTGCAATCACCGACGCTGGAGCTTCCCCATCCCCGCATGAACGATCGGGCTTTTGTCCTGGTTCCCCTGTCTGAAATCGCGCCCCACTGGATCGAGCCGGTTTCGGGAAAGTCGATCGACCAACTGCGGCAAACGGTAAACTGCTCTGAGGTCAAGCGGTTGCTCAGGGACGACTGATTTAATCTGATCAGAGATTTGCTGCTTTAATCTATTCAGAATCTAAACCTCGAAGCTTTATTTATTCCCATGCCCTACGGCTCAGAACCTTCTCAACTTCTCAAACAACGGCTGACTTACCAAGGGCGCAAGTTCTCCTTCGAGTGCAGTCAGTTGCGCTTGCCCAACGAGCAGGAAGGCGAATGGGAGTGGATTCGGCATCCGGGCGGCGCGCTAGCAGTTCCAGTCACTGCTGAGGGAAAGTTTGTGCTGGTGCGGCAGTATCGCTTTGCTGTGCAGGGGCAGCTATTGGAGTTTCCGGCGGGCACGGTGGAGCCGAACGAAACCCCAGAGCAAACAATTCAGCGAGAAATTGCAGAAGAGACAGGCTACCATGCCGATCGCTGGCGAAAGTTGGGAGAGATTTTTGTGGCTCCAGGCTACTCGGATGAGATTATCTATGCTTTTCTGGCCCAGGACTTGACGCTGTTGGACAATCCGCCCAGCCAAGACGAAGATGAGGACATCGAAACGGTGCTGTTGTCTGCGGCAGAGGTGGAGAAGGCAATTCATCTTGGAGACATTGCCGACGCAAAAACGATATCTAGCTATTTCTTAGCGTGCCCTTTTCTACCAGAAATTCAGTAGCATCACTGTTTACTGATGTTCGACAGCTTGCCATAGCTCGGTTTTTCGATCTTAGAGAACCTGCTAGAAAATCTTGGTGAAGATTCAGGTTTCGTTATTTCATACGTTATATTTGAGCCGTCAAGCTTGCTAATCTTGCAGATGATACTGAGATGACTTCAGAAGCACCCGCATTAAAGCTTAAAGTTTCGATCGCGCTCTGCACCTATAACGGCGCACCTTATATTCTGGAGCAGCTTGAAAGCATCGAACAGCAAACTTGGCTACCGGACGAAGTGATTATTTGCGATGACGTTTCTCAGGACAACACAGTTGAACTAATTCAAGAATACACAGAGCGATCGAAGCTCCCGATTCAGCTATTTCGCAACCCGGAAAATCTTGGCTATGGCAAAAATTTCTGTAAAGCAATGTCATTGACGAAAGGGGACATAATCTTCTTGGCAGATCAAGATGATGTTTGGTATCCCTTCAAAATCGAGCGCTTCATCAAGGAGTTAGAGCAAAGCCCGAATTTACTAGTCCTTCAATGCGATGCC
>DATNQR010000124.1:0-4896 GCA_036703905.1 Thermosynechococcaceae cyanobacterium | reverse complement strand
ACAGCAACTCAACAAACGCCCGGGCCCGACCCCGCTCGGAGATCTCCAAGGCCAATTCTGGCTGCTTGAGGGTGACGAGAACTTGCTGCAAGTTGGCGTAGGCGTCTTTTTGAGCGAAGTCGAACAGGGCAACTTTCTCGGTGTCGCCGAGGCGCTGGCGTAGGGATTCCTGAATTTGAATTGAAGCACGAAGCGGAGCTTCGGCTTCAGGTGCTCTGCCAGCCTTCAGAAGCGCTAGACCCAGACGGTTCAGGGCATCAGCTTCTTTGGGGCGGCGCTTGGTTTCCTGGGCGATCGCCACGGCTCGCTGGAAGGTATCGATCGCTTTGGGGTAATCCTTCTGGGAGTAGTAAGCACCGCCTAAGCCGCTTATTGCGTCGCCTTCGTCACCCCGGTCTTTCAACTTCTGAGCCAGGGCAACGGACTGCTGGTGAGCTGCGATCGCCTGGGGATAGTCTTTTTTGACCCGGTAAACCTCTCCCAACTTGCTCAGGGCAGATTGCTCACCGGCGGAGTCTTTAGCAGTTTTAGCGATGGTTAGGGCTTGCTGGAGGGCCGCGATCGCCTGGGGATAGTCCCGTTTGAGCAGGTAAGTGATTCCTACTCCTTGCCAACCGCGCCAGAGGAACACTGGCTCTCTGACAGCTTTGCTGCCCTGAGAAAACGCGATCGCCTGCCGAAACGACTCTAGCGCTTTGTCGTAGTTGCCTAGAGTGAACTGTCCGGTGGCAATGGAGTAGTGAATACTGCTCAACGCCACTTCTTTGAACTCCAGGTCGGGGAGTTTTTGAATAGTCTCCAACGCCTGCTGACTTAGCTCCAGCGATCGAGGGAAATCTCCCACGCTGAGGTAAAGGGTGCTGAGGGACATCAGCGCTTGCCATTCCGCCAAGAGAGTGGCTTGACTGCGGGCAAGGGCGAGTTGCTGTTTGCCCAAGTCGATCGCGGTGGCGTAGTCACCGATCGAACTATAAACCAGACTTAAATTGGTCAGTGTGATTACCGTGGAGCGGACATCGTTTTGCTGCTGATACAGCTTCAGGGCTTGCTGGTAAGCCGCGGTCGCCTGGGGGTAGTTGCCCAAGTTGTTGAATGAGTCTGCCAGACTGGACAAAATCATTGGTTCCAGTCCTGGATAAACCGTAAGACTAGGTTGAGGTTTCAATTTCAATTCTTGAAAGAGTGTCAGCGCCTGATTCAGGTGGACGATCGCCTGGGGATAATTCTGCAATTGAGCATAAGCAGAACCCAAGCCTTTCAGGGCCATAACTTCCTGCGATCGGTTCTTGAGTTCTCTCGCCAGGGCCAGTTGTTGCTCATAGGCAGCAAGGGCTTTTTCCCGGTTCGGCACCAGCCCATACACTGACCCTAGCAGTCCCTGCAAATTCATCACCTCGCGGCGATCGCTGCCGGCCAGGGCAAGCTCTAAAGCCAGTTCCAGAAACTCAGCGCCCTTCGTGTGATTGCTCTGTCGGATGTAGAGGTAGCCTAAGCTGGTGAGAACCTTTTGTTCGCTTTCGCGATCGCTAAGAGCACGGTAGAGACTGAGGGCTTGTTGATAAGCTTGGACTGCCGTTTCGGGCTGAGTCTCGGCTTGCTCCGAGGCTTGCTTGGCCAGCCGATCAGCTTCGGCTTTTTGAGCGGCATTGGTGGCGGCACGATCGCTTTGGGTCAGTGTGGGTGAGGCCACTGAGGGCAACGGTGCAGTCGAAGCGAGGAGCAATGCAGCAAAGAGGGCGACGGGGGAGGGCACGGGATTCTCCTGAAACAAGCTTGGGACAAAAGGGAAAGCTAGAGGTTGCAACCTTTCAGAAAATCAAGTCAAAGGGTCAAGCGTAAGGTTTTGTAGCGTTTGGACGGGTACGATCGGTAGAGCTTCAGCATTAAAGGCAGCTAGAGAACCTCGGCTTTCAGCTTGCAAGCCCACCCGCGCAGAGCAGTAATTCAAAAGCAGATATTTCTCAACTTCACTTAGGCGAGAAACAACTGAGATTTCAATGCCATTCTCTACTTCTAAATTCTCGCTTAGGAGCAGCTCGATCGTCACACCAGATAGCATCAGATTCGCCGTCTCTAAATCAGCACCTTCAGCAGCAATCAGTAGGGTGATTTGAAATTTTTCAGGATGGCAAGAGAGCGATCGTAGGACTTCTTTTAGCTCTGCAAAAATCTTTTTCTCCGACTGCTGCCAGTCTGGAAACATAATGAGATTGAAGTCTCGCAAACGGAAAACCTTCAGTTGCGCTTCGATTGCAGCCAGGCAATTCAAATCAAGCTGACTAAGAGATTGAAAGGGTTGGAGTTGCGATCGAAGTTGCTGCACCGTTAGATTTGCATGAACTAATTGATTAAAAATTACTTCAATGTTGTCGGTGTAAAGATCTCGGTGATTGCGAAACAACTGCGCGTAGCTTCTAACTACTTTTCCAATATTTTCTGATTGCACACTGTCACGCGATGTTCCGTGCCGTCGGTAGAAAAACAGCGCTTCAGGAATCCGAACCACCTCAGCGCCTTGCTCAATCAAAGACAGCCAGAAGTCATAATCTTCCCACACCTCTTTCATGTTTGGATTGTATCCACCCACTTGCTGCCAATCAGCCCGACGGTATACCCCAGAACAAACAATCAAACTATAAAGTAAAACCTCTGGAAAGCTATATTCGGGCAGATCCCAGATACCGCTTGCCTCTCCAAAGAATTCGACATTGCAGTAAACAATGCCAATTTTTTCAGAGCTTTCCAGAATATCGATCGCCTTTTCAAGGTAGGTCGCATGAATTTTATCGTCTGCATCCAAAGGCAAAATATATCGACCTTTTGCCTCAGAAATTCCTCGATTTCTGGCGGCGGCGACACCCTGATTTTGAGTGTGGATGACTTTAGTTTTCGGTTTATTGTAAGTTTGCAGTAGGTTGATCGTTGCTGCATCTGTGGAGCCATCGTTTATAACGATGATCTCGAAATCTTGCTCGGTTTGATGCAGTACCGAATCTACTGCTTCGTCTAAGTATTGCCCATAGTTATAGCAAGGGATGATAACAGAAGCTTTAGGAGTTTTAGAGTTTAGACTTGGCACGATCGCAGCACTCCTGAGCAATCAACAATAAACTTCACTGACCATTACAGCAGTTGAGATGAATTGCTATAGCCTTTAACCCTCTGTTGAAGCTGGCAACTCTGAGAAACTTTCCCTTTAGCACTTTCCTCTTCAGCACATTGAATCTCTGGCACACAACCTCTGGCACAATAGAGAAGCAACTTGTTTGAGGTTGAGGTCATGTCTCAAGTTCAGGCTGCGACTAAATCAGAAGTCATCTACCGCGACTGCGACGGCGTTCCTATGGCAAACAATACCATCCAGTATGGCTGGATTGTCATGATTCAGCAAAACCTGAACTGGCTATTTGCTGACAACCCTAATGTATTTGTGGCAGGAGATCTATTTTGGTATCCCGTTGAAGGACGCAACACGATCGCCGTTGCCCCCGATGTGCTGGTTGCCATCGGCCGCCCTAAGGGCGATCGTCTTTTCTATAAGCAGTGGGAGGAAGACAACATTCCGCCCCAGGTCATTTTTGAGGTTCTATCCCCCAGTAGCACTCGGCAAGAGATGGACGAAAAGTTGCTGTTTTTCGACCGCTACGGTGTGGAGGAATACTACATCTACGATTCAGACGCGAACCAGCTCTGGGGCTGGCTGCGGGGAGAGGAGGGATTGGCGGCGATCGATTCCATGCAAAACTGGGTTAGCCCTCAACTCAGTATCCGATTTGATCCAGCAGGCGATTTCTTGCAACTCTACCGTCCCGACGAGCAGCCCTTCCTCAGCTACGCTGAAATTGCTCAGCAGTCTCTTCAACTACAGCAACAGCTAAAGCAAACCGAACAGCAATTGGAGCAGGAGCGGTTGCGATCGCAAGCTCTAGAAGAACATCTGCGATCCTTAGAGCTTGATCAAGGACAGGCATAAGCGCTGACGGTTACAGGGTACGACTCCACTCAACCTCAAACTCGATCGCAGGTTAGGCAGAGTCGCAACCGGACTGACTTCTCTAGCAGGTACGGCAATAACCCACAGGCTCCTTGCAGCTACTTCAGATTGAAGCTTTTAACCTCTAAAACCGGCCCAATCATTGCCAGGGTCATCACATCATCACGGATTTCACCCTTGACGCTGACCTTCAGACCATTCTTCTGAAGATCTTTGGGGGCATTATGTAGCTCGTAGGTTTCCCCACTATTGCTCACTAAGGCCCAGGTTCCTGTACCGAAGTCCTTGCGCTCGATCGTCCCTTCCACTTGAATACTCATGCGGTTTTTTCCTCAGTAATAGCAAGCCGAGCCAGTGCGAAACAAAGCAATGCATTAAGTCCCAGGAAACTACGGGCGATCGCTCCGTCTCCCAGCCAAAGCATCTCTGGCGAAACCACAGCACTGACGACTAGGAAGGCAGCAACTCCCAGTGTTGTGCCGACCGCAAACCACTTCCAGATAGCATGACCCAGCAGCAGCACCATCAGGGAAAGCGGAATCAGTACGCTAGCGAAAATAGGGTTCAAAAGTTCCGTTCCCTGAAACGCACTGCCCAGTTCTGGAATCGAGCTACCTAGAACCCGAAACGGTAACTGGGGTGCATCGAACAAATACACGCCCTTCAGGAAGAATAAGCCAGAGCTTCCGGCCACTAACCCTGCTGAAAGCGGCCAACTCCAGGCGAAGGGGAAGTAGTTCCGTAGAAACCAGGCCAGCAAATAGGAACCTAGCACCATCGCCACTTTGGGCAGCAGCGCCACCACACCGCCATCGATCCAGAAGCGAGGGTTGAGGTAGCCGCTATCCCGCAGCCATCGGAAGAAGTCGCGGAAAGTAATTTGACCACGGGTTGCCAGTCTA
>DATNQR010000123.1:0-2679 GCA_036703905.1 Thermosynechococcaceae cyanobacterium | reverse complement strand
GACTCGATCATCTTCCTCACGAGATGAATATTTCAATTCAGACTCCGGCACTCGTCGCCGTGTGGTTTCTCCACCTTCCAGGGTCAGCATTCGCAACATGACCCGACGCATGGTGTGTTGGGCAGCTTCACCCAATTTCTCGCCTAATTTTTTATATTCCTCATTCGCTCTGCGAGTCAGAGAGCCAGCTACGCCACCTTCTTTGTCAAAGGAAGCATCAATTGTGAGGGCGCGATCGCTACTTTCCCTAACCCTCCACTTATGGGCAAGTTTGATGTAGAGTTCGCTGAGGGTGAAGGAGAGCAGGGGTAATGCTCCGGGCATCTGACCCACTTCGTCAATTAGGCGATCAACCAGGTTTGCGGGTTCAAAGTAGAGTGCCATTTCCGATGCTGGTCCTTCGATCGCTTGTCGTAATTCGTCCGAGCGCATGGCGCGTACTGGAAACCGGGCTTTCGTCCAGTAGGATTTGAGGGCTTCGGAGTTCAAAAAACGGGGTTCAAAGTCGGAGCGCAGTGTGGCGACGATGCGGAGTTGGGGGAGGTTTGCGGCTAGGATTGTCTCCAGCAGTTGCAAGAACTGTTGCCATTCTTCGGGAGTATTGCTCTGCTGATTGGGTTGAGCTTTGCGAGTGAGCGTGATTAACTCCTCAAACTGGTCAATGACCAGCAATAAGTTGACACCAGGATGCTTCTGGCCCCAGGCTTTGACGATTTCAACCAAGGAGTTGGGAGCGGATTGCAATTGCTGAGTTAGGGGATTGAGGCAAGCCAGAAAGACTTGTTTGAGTTGCTGCTGCTGTTGGGATTCTGCCTCTCCTTCAGTTTGGCAGAGGGCATAGAGTGTCTCGAAATGCTCTACAATCAGCAGTTGCTTGACAGCGTGAGTGTCCTGGTTCCATGTGGCGGTAATTTGGGCAAATTTCTCTGCTTCCTGCTTTAAGCGTTGCGTGGTGCGGCTGGTTTCTCCATGCTTGCTAGCAGCCTTGGCAACTTGAGTGTTGAGTTCCTTGTTTTTCTGGTTGAGTCTTTCACTGAGAAAGCCAAGCGAGTCGAGTTCGACTGTGGTGGGCATATCGGCAATTGCCCAAAGAGCTCTGGCTAGAGCAGCGAAGGGCGATTCACCGGGACGGATGGGGTTGAGGATGTGCCACTGATGGCGGTCGTTGATGGGGGGTTTGGACGATTCTCTCAGGTACGGAATCAGTCCAGCCTTGACCAGGCTGGATTTCCCGGAACCGGAGACTCCCAAAACAACGATCAGTGAGTCGTCGGGTGCAGCAATCCGCGCATACAAATTTTCGATAAGTTCTTGCCTGCCGAAGAAGAAGCGTGCGTGTTCCTCTTCAAACGGCTTTAGTCCCCGATAGGGGTTGTTGGTTTCATCGACGGGGTCGGCTTTGCTCAGAGTTTGGGGGTCAAAGTTTGGGTCGTGGAAGATGTACTCGCCGCGATCGTGCTTTTTCAGGGGATAGAGTCCGGGGGTTTGGCGTTCGTTAGAACGGGTTTCTACGTTGTCGCGCAGGTAAAGATAGAGTTCGGGGGCAGTAATTACTCCATCTTTGGTCAAGTCGGCTTTTTTGTATCGCCTGCCCTTTTCATCGGGGTCGCCATCTTGTAAGGCTTCAAACAGGGCTTCAGCGAAGGGCGAGTGTTTTTTCTCCTGAGCCTGCGACTTTTTGCTGATACCTCGCTTATCGCTCAAAAAGTCGAGGGCTTCCTGGTTGTGGGCAGCAGAGGTGATGACTTGCCAAGCGGGATAGTCGATGAAGCGTTGGTAGTGTTCTCGGTGGATAGCTTCTGGAATAAGAATCATTTCGCGGGTGCTTGCCCAGCGGAAGGTTCCGGCAAAGCAGCAGTCCAAGATGACGAGCAGGTGATGGCAGGGTAGGGCAACGAGGGCATCGTGCAGCACCTGCATAGACAGGAAAGTTTCAGGATTTTTGGGGTCAGCATTCTGGGGTAGCAGAAATCCTCTTGGTCCGTCGTTGCTTTCGAGGGACATCCCGTGTCCGGCAAAGTAGAAGAGCAGGCGATTGTGTTCGGCAGGTGACTGGAGTTTTTCAGGCAACTCCTTGAGTAGGTTTTTTAGCTCTTCCAGTGTGGGCTTACGCTCAGTGTCATCTCCATCGGTGATTAGCTCAACCTGATACTGATACTTATCTCTCAATAGGTCAGCTAGTGTTTCAGCATCAGGTTTTGCAGTCTTCAACTTGGCGATACCGTTTTGATAGTGGTTGATGCCGATGATGAGTGCCAGATTGTGAGTAAAGTTCGTCATTGATGAAACTTCCTCTTTCTTCATCGAGCAGACTTTGAATCTGACTTGCTCCAGACATAATTCTGGCAAGTTTTACAAGCAGCTTTTTCTATCTCGGTTTGAGGATTTTTGAAAGCAGGGTGGTAACGAAGGCGATCACAACATACCTCAAGCCATAATCTCCAGCCACCGCCTCGCCACAAGCGTACAGTCTTGTCACCACTTCCTGTAACAACCATCTGCCCATCTGGGCTAAAGGCTACATAAGCGACAGGGCCTTCATGCCCAAGAAAAGGTTGACTAATTTGGTTGCCCCGTAAGTCCCATAACCTGACTGTGTTATCACCACTGCAACTGATAATCATCCGCCCGTCTGGGCTGAAGGCAACTGAAATAACAGGCCCCTCATGCCCAAGAAAG
>DATNQR010000122.1:0-18308 GCA_036703905.1 Thermosynechococcaceae cyanobacterium | reverse complement strand
ATTCACTTGGTGACGCTGGATGCCCTTCAGCAGGTGAGCAATCTCACAGACGAGCGCCGGAAAATTATCCACCTGTTGGGCTTCCACTGCTGCCGTTACTATCTGCTGAGTTAATTCCTGTCAACCTGCGGAATGTCGGCTAGATACGCCTTCAGGCAAGGCATTGTCCGATCTCAAGATTGCCTGGATTGATGAGTGGAGTGAAGTTCCAGTCGCCTCTGATATCCGAACCGCCATGCAGAAAATGGCTCAAACACTGGCAAATACAGGGGCGAAGGTAGAACGCTGGCTTCCCCTAGACTTTGACACTTCAAAGATGTTGAACCTGTACATGCGAGTTGCAGCCTATAACAACACCTATGCTCAACCGAGAAATCGCTACAACATCCGACGCAGTTTAGAATTGATTGCTCGTACAGCCACCCAAGGTGATAAGAAACTCAGACAATTAGGAAACTTCAGCCGCTTTCTTCCAGAGCTACTCAATCCCAGTTTGAAGGGATATTTTGAAACGCTGACCGAGCGCGATCGCTTCATTGCTCAACTGGATACGGCATTGGAGTCATGGGATGTTTGGTTAGTCCCCGTGGCTGCAACGGCTGCATTCACCCATCGTCCCGCCTGGAGTGCGGTTGAGGTCGATGGCAGAGCTTACCCCTACGGAGTTGCCAATGGAGCGTATACCATGCCGTTTAATTTAAGCGGACATCCCGTCATCGTTATTCCCATTGGGCAGACGCAAAATGGACTACCGATTGGCATCCAGATTGTGGGCAAGCGGTGGAGAGAGATGGAATTAGTCGCGATCGCTCAACAGCTTGATCAGATCATTGGCACATTTCAACATCCTCCAGGTTATTGAACATATGAACAGCAAACGCGATCAACATTTAATGCGGGGTAGTTGGCTTCAGTGGAGTTTATGGCTCCTAGCGGTTGTTCCTTTATTCATTGGCGTTTGGGCTTTCTCTGCTCCCTATCATTTCTATGAAATTTTCCCCTTCCTGGTAGACACTGGATTTCAATCTTAGGTTCATACAATGAACATTTGGTTCGAGATTATGGCGCAAATAATCTTGGCTTCGGGATACTGTTGGCAGCAACAGCAGTTCTACTTGAACGACGATTAATTCAGGTTGCGTTGGTAAGTTGGCTTGCCTTTGCAGTCCCCCGCTTCATCTTTTACCTAACGCAAACTCACCATTTCTTGCTATTCGACAATGTGACACAGCTTAGCTCTCTAGGATTTGTGGCGTTGCTCCCGATCGTCCTGCTCCTCTATTAATTTGCTGGATGAGAATCGCGATCTAACTGAGTGAGAGCGATCGCCATGATGAGCAGCCCAATTGCAACTATTCTGGAAGTGTTGACTGGACGGGTTATCATGCTAAACCAACCCAACTGATCAATCATCAGGGAGAAAATCATCTGACTGCAAACGACTGCCAGCGTTGTGATTGTGAGTCCTAATTTGGGCACAACGAGCGTATTGACCGTGACGAAAACGGCTCCCAAAAATCCTCCTAGGAACGCCCACCAAGGAACCGTCAGCAGGCGATCAAAGGACGGTGTTGGAAAAACCTGCACAATCATCAGTAATGCCAGCGTGACAAAGCCAGCAACAAAATTAATGGCAGCAGCGGCAATTGAAGAGTGGAGTGTTTGTCTTAGGCGAGCATTTGCAGCCGCGCCAATTGTCAAAAAAATTCCTCCAGATCCAGCACCAAGCAATGCGAATAATAGGCTCATACTCAAGGAGAAATAAGAAAGGAGAAATAAGACTTACTGAGTTAGAAGAAAGACAGCAATCAGCAATAGCCCGATAGCAAAGCGGCGATGGCGAGTCAGGCGATGTTGTGGAACTCCGAGCCAGGGCACTGGTCTGTTAGCAGGACGCACTCCACAAGCCACGGCTAGTCAGCAGTTCTAGCATTGTGAGTGGTCGTGAACAGAATCCCATTTTCATGGCTGGGGTGAGTCCTTTTGCTAACCCCCAATGTGGTCTGACCCAATTGTGAACTAACCGTTGGAGATCTAAAACCCGTTGCAATCCCCACAGTTTCTTTGCATAGAGATTCGCACGTCTGCGATAGGCACTACAGCGTCGCCGCAAAGCCGCATTCTGAGCCTCGTTATGATTCGCATGAACCTCATGGCTAGGACTGATTGCAGTAAAAGGATGCTCCACTTTCACCCATTCAACCCGCCGATTGCCTTGGGACCCCTTGATCTTCATCGCCACTTCTAAGCCTTCTCGCCAGACTTTGCGATGCCCATAATCGGGATGATACTCACCCTGCAGCAGATAGACACTGGCAAGTGCCACAATTGTTGACCGTATCGTCTTTCGCCATCCGTAAACCAGCGGATACCTGCACAGGCTTTGACCCACTCCCAAGCTTCCTGAACACTGGTGGCGAAGAACTGCTCGTCCTTAATACCGGCTTGAGCGCCGATCCAATAACGACTCTCTCGTTCCATGAAATGCACTGTCCAGCCTTCTGACTCAGCGGGGGGGAAGGTTCTCGCCAATGCGAGTGTAAACTTCATCGCCCTCAACCGTCACATCAGCGCCTTGAGGGGCAGCCGGTGACCATTCATCAATTTTGCTCGCTAAACGCTGCTCCCAGACCATTATCGTCGTATGGGATTTGCCAAAGGTTCGACCCGTTGCCCGGACACTCATCCCTTCTGTGCGAGCATTGAGCGCAAACGAAACCACATTGCTTGGGGTACGTAATCGGCTCATCGGTGTCCCGGTACGTTCGTTGAAACGTTTCCCACAGCCTTTGCAACGATACCGTTGCAAAGGCGTTCCGTCTTTGAGCGTGTCTAATCCTCGTTTGATCACCTTCTGGCTTGGGCAATTTGGACAATTCATCGGCTTATAACCCTTGAACTGTCAAGATTTTAGCTGAATCCTTTTAAGACACCAGTGCCCGAGCCAGCCAAAGTGATCGGTGATGATGCCTGCGATCGCCTGTCCACACACCACAAATCCCAAGGTTAATGTTGGTCCAAGTAAAGCAGTGAAGTAGGTGCTAGAAGTGATGTAGCCAGCGCCTAACACTCCACCCAGAAAGCTCCACTGAGGTGCTTTGGATAGGGCAGACCAGTCAGGATTACCAAACCGTCGAGTAACCAGTAGTGCAATTAAAGCCAGAGCACCAACAAAGTAGGAAATACCTGCCGCCAAAGGAACTGAGTTGAGAGAATGTGCCAGTTGAGCATTTAGGCTGGCTTGAATGGGTAATACAGTTCCACTCAGCAATGCCAATAGCAAGTACAGGCAGATTTGATAACGAGACGCGATCGTAGAAACAATGCGAAGAATAATCGCAGATAAGCGACTGAAACGACTAGTGATCATAACGGTGGGATGAAGGGAATAGCCTGACTGCCTGACACAAGTGCCTCAAAACCCTTCCCCGCTTGAGTTTTGTGATTCGTATCTAGAATCTAGTTTTGAGCGCCTCAATCGGTTGGAAGCCTGACTCTGCCGTGCTAAAACTTTTGGTTTTCACGAAAGATCAAGCGTTTGACCCAGATGTGTCAGGCAATCAGGGGAATAGCTTAACCTGGGGGATTGACCAGGGTTGGAGAAGCTGATTGCAGTGTGAGACCAATCTCCTGTCCATAGGAGAGTTCGAGGGTGTGGCCGTCAGGATCTCGTAGAAACGCCCAGTATCCAACGGGATAACCAGAATCCTTTGGTTCCTGAATTAAAATTCCTGCTTGACGAGCCCTTCGGCAAAGGAAATCCATCACTTCGCGACCTTCACAGCCAATGCCAAGATGAGCCAGTGGAGCCAGAATAGGATGTACCAACTCAGTTTGAATCAGGACGATCGCAAAAGGACGAGTATGATCGGTTAACCATACAACCGCAACTCCTGTTTCCGCATCAATACGACGATGAGCAACTTTCATTCCAGCATAGGTTGTGTAAAATTCAATACTCTGGTCAATGTTCGAGACAGGTAATGCAATATGCGTTAGCCCAACGTCAATCATATTCAACTCCTACAAAAAAGATATAGAGATGCTAATTCAGGGCAAATCCGTTAACTGTTGACCTAAATCCAAAGTTCTTTAAGTCACAATTTCTAACTTATAAGAACAGTCCGTTCAATTTTTTAAGGTATCCCACGTCCTTACCCTGCTGGGAAAACTTCATTCCTATTCCTTGGAAGGAGAACGAGTCAAAAGTATCTTGACATAAAGATAATAGATATTATAAAGATAAATGTCAAGATTCTTGACATCAAGATATAATGGCTCCATGAAACAGGACTACATCGACCAAATTCTGGAGCAATGGCGGCAGGAGTCGCCTCAATTTGAGATTTCGGCGTTAGGTGTGATAGGGCGTGTGTTGCGAATTGCTCGCTTACTGGAAAAGCATCGAGAAGCCATCCTGGCAGAATACGGGTTAAGCGTCTGGTCGTTTGATGTGCTGGCAACTCTGAAGCGTCAGGGAAAACCCTATCAGTTAAAGCCAACAGACTTCTACGATTTGCTAATGTTATCCTCAGGAGCGATGACAAACCGCATCGATCGCTTGGAGCAGGATGGCATTGTAACGCGGCTGCGTGACTCTAGCGATCGTCGCAGTGTAATTGTGCAGCTCACACCCCAAGGAATTCAATTAGCAGATACCGTGATGCCTATCTTATTTGAACGGGAACAGAAACTTTTAGCTCAATTCAAAACGACCGAATTCCAGTCTTTCACAACACTTCTACGCAAGTTCTTAGTATCTCTCGAAAATAATGAGAAGTAATAATTCAGTTCCCTCTCCAAAACTCCGGCTATCAGTGTGCAGTTCATATCAATATTTCAAAGGTAAAGATGCAGTGGTATAACGAACCGCCCCAGTGGCAAACTTTAACGGACGGTCTTCATCTCACAACAGGTGCCCAAACCGATTTCTGGCGCAAGACACACTACGGATTTGTCCGTGATAACGGTCACTTCTACTATCAAACAGTGACAGGCGACTTCACAGTAGAAGTAAAAATCACTGGAGCCTACAAGGTGCTGTATGACCAGGCTGGGGTCATGGTGCGGGAGGACGAAACGACTTGGCTTAAATGCGGTATTGAATTTGTGGAGGATGTCCAGAATGTGAGTGTCGTAGTGACGCGCGATTTTTCAGACTGGTCAGTGGTGCCGCTCCTACAGCCGCTGCCATCCCTCTGGCTACGGGTGCAGCGCCGGGCAGAGGCGATCGAAGTTCAATATTCCCTGAATGGCGAAGACTACCAAATGCTGCGATTAGCGTACCTGACACGAACCGAAACCGTGCAAGTTGGATTGATGGCAGCCTCACCTCAGGGAGAAGGATGCAAGCTTCTGTTTGAAAACTTCAAGCTGGTTCTGCCGGACTAAAGTTACTGAGGTGATGGGTCAGAAAGGCTTGCCACTCCTGACGATAGGTGTGCTTCTCCAGTTCAGGTAAAAAGCTGGCTTCTAGAGTGTTCAAGTTGAGCTGCCAGAGTTCGTGCCAGGAGAACCCTTGTGCAGCCAGAGTGAGATACTCATTCACCAGATTTGTTTTGAACATCGGCGGATCATCCGAGTTCAACGTGCAATACAGTCCCGCATCCACTAGTTGTCGGATTGGATGAGGTTGAGCGCGATCGACAATGCCCAAACAGTAATTGCTTTGAGGCGATACCTCTAATGGGATTTGTAGATCACGTAGTTTTTGTACCAACGCATTGTCCTCTAAACAGCGAATGCCATGTCCAAGCCGCTCAACCCTTAAATGTTCCAGTGCAGCCCAAATACTCTCGGCTCCAACCGCTTCCCCAGCATGGGCAACCACTCTCAGCCCCTGTCGCCTTGCCTCGGCGAAGGTTTCAGCAAACGATTCAGGTGGAAAACCTGCTTCCTGCCCAGCTAATCCTAGACCAACGACAATTCCCATGTCCTGTCCCTGCAAAGCGCATTCCAGGGTTTGTTTCTGCAAATTTGGAATGTGACGGACGATCGCCGCAATAAATTTCACCCGACTACCATATTTCGCTTTACCATTGGTTGCCCCAAGGCTCAAAGCTTTGAGCAACTCACTATCTGTTAAGCCATCAGCAGGCAAAGCAGTGCCAAAATGAACTTCGCTATAACGAATATTTTGCTCAGCTTGATGTTTCAAAAATTGCTCCACCAGAAAGACATAATCGTCTGGCGTTTGCACACATTGACGAGCAATGGAATACACCTCAATAAAGTGAGTGAAATCTCGAAACTCATAAAACAATTTCCACTCTTCTAAAGAACCTGCTGGTAACACCACCCGGTTGCGCTGAGCAAGTTGATAAATGGTTTCTGCATCGGCTGTGCCAATTAAATGTGTATGAATTTCAACCTTCGGCATCTCGCGCAGGAGTTGGGACACCTGGTTCATTTCGCAATTGACCCCCATGAATTTCCTAATCAGTGCGCTCTAGAAACTGTTTGCCACAATCCTTACAGAGGTAGCGTTGCTTGTTGTAGCGATGCCCGTTCTTCGACAAGCGATCGGAACGGCAGTAATGGCATTTCATTACTTTCGTCACTGCTTCATCCATTGACTTTGGCTCTGCATGGGGTGCTAGATAGGCGACTAATAAGGCTCTGAGTTCTTCATAGCGCGATCGCCGTTTACGCTTCTCTTCCCTTAAGAGGATGTCTGAGAATGGTCGGTCTGAGGTTGAAATGCGACTCAGCGTGCAGACTGCAAGTCCTAAAACCCTGATTCCCTCGTAGCTGCTTCTGGGTAGTTAGGGTGTATTCCCCTACCTCATCCGACTTCTCAGACATCCACTTCTCAGACATCCTCTAAGGCTTGCAGCAGTAGGGCGTTGTAACACTGATGCACCGTTTCGGCGAGGCTTTCACTTTTCTCAACGGATAAAGCCGGATTCCACTGCCGCAAGAAAGTTGCATATTGCTCGATCAACTGACGGTTGAACGTTTCATCAAACAGTACAAAGAGCTGAGGTGCCACAAAGTATTGAATATAGACTACACGCGGAAGCGGGTCTTGAAAATAGGCAATGTGTGCCTCTACCATGCGATCGATGAACTCGGCAAATGGTCGTTGTCGATCCGAAGACTGCAACAGTCCCTTGTTGAGCGCCTTCACGTTCTCCATGTGGCGTGCTTCTAAAGCGTGAAAGATGGCAAGTTTATCGGGAAAGAACTAGTAAAGGGAGCCGATCGCCGTTTTTGCCTTGGCAGCAGTCATGTGAGTGGTCGCCGCTTCATAGCCGCTTTCGGCAATTGTCTGCAATCACTCGTTGAGCCTGTTTGCCCACCAGTAGTCCAGGGGCTTGCGTAACATCATAGCTCTGTCCACCTGGCAGGGACAGTTTTAGAGAATTGCCTAAGCCGTCACTCAATGCGTGAATCTTGGTACTAAACCTGCCCCGACTCCGACCGAGCGCTGGGTCTCGCCCCCCTTTTTTGCCCCCGTCGCACAGGCATGGGCACGGACGGTATAGGTCGGAAAACAGCTAAAAAGACCCGACAGCTTTAGAAGAGAACTCTGGAGCCGTTGTCTGAAAAGCCTTTGAGGAGGCTGAAATCGATGATTTTTCTGAAAGGCGGCACCCAGATTTGAACTGGGGGTGGAGGTTTTGCAGACCTCTGCCTTACCACTTGGCTATGCCGCCGTGAACAGTGCTTGCCTCTGCCACTTTACCATCTCAGCGGGAGCACTGGGAAGGTAGTGACGTGAGGGTAGAGAAGGTAGTGACGTGAGGGTAGAGGCTGTAAGCTCCAAAATCTAGGTGGTATTACTAGTCTTTCTTGACAGACTACTAATGCTGACTCCGTCCTGTGAATTTCGGATGGCTGAGGTAGTTGAATACCCCCTTGAAGATTTCTCAGTCATGCTCTTAGAGTTGGGAGGTACTGAAAACCGGCCGGTTAACTTGCCTACTGCCAGCATTTACTGCACAATCAGTAGTCAGTAGTAGTCGGTATTTGTTGAACAACCTGAAGGTATCTATCTAGACTCCTAAAGCCCAAACTTAAAGAACGTAGCCAGAGTAGCCATGAGAATTTTAGTGACGGGTGGTGCAGGGTTTATTGGTTCCCACTTGATCGATCGCCTGATGCTATCTGGGCACGAAGTAATCTGCTTAGACAATTTCTACACTGGTCGCAAAAGCAACGTCCTTCAGTGGCTGAACCATCCCTACTTTGAACTGATTCGCCACGACGTGACTGAACCGATTCGCTTGGAAGTGGATCAGATCTACCACCTCGCTTGCCCCGCTTCCCCAATTCACTACCAGTACAACCCCGTCAAAACTATCAAAACCAACGTCATCGGCACGATGAATATGCTGGGGTTGGCCAAGCGAGTCAAAGCCAGATTTCTCCTTGCCTCCACTTCCGAAGTCTATGGCGACCCGGAAGTACATCCCCAATCTGAAGACTATTGGGGCAACGTCAACACGATCGGCATCCGCAGTTGCTACGACGAAGGCAAGCGCGTCGCCGAAACCCTTGCCTTTGACTACCATCGCCAGAACGAGGTAGACATCCGCGTGGCCCGCATCTTCAATACCTATGGCCCCCGAATGCTGGAGAACGATGGGCGAGTAGTCAGCAATTTTGTGGTGCAGGCGCTGCGGGGCACACCCCTAACGGTCTACGGCGAAGGAGCGCAAACTCGCAGCTTTTGCTACGTTTCCGATCTCGTGGAGGGACTGATGCGGCTGATGAACGGCGATCGTCTCGGCCCCATCAACTTGGGCAACCCTGACGAGTACACCATCATGCAACTGGCTCAACTGGTGCAGCAAATGGTCAACCCGGACTCTGCCATTCGGCTTGAACCCCTACCCCAGGACGACCCACGCCGCCGCAAGCCCGACATCACCAGGGCAAAAGAGTGGTTAGGTTGGCAACCGACCGTGCCGCTCCAAGAAGGCTTGCAGGCGACGATCGCCGACTTCCAACAGCGCATGAAATCCACCGCAGCCAGTGCGGAAACTCTCAAGGTGTAGACTAGCCTCGTAGACTTTCTATTTCTATAGATTTCCTGCTCCTTAAATTGCTATTGCTCACCTGTTTTCCCTAGTCGCTGAGGATTTGCTATGCGTGTCTGCGTTATTGGTACAGGCTATGTTGGACTGGTGACTGGAGTCTGCTTGGCCCACACTGGTCACCACGTTATTTGTGTAGACAACAACGCCGAGAAAGTGAAGCTGATGCAGTCCGGGCAGTCACCGATCTTTGAACCGGGCCTGTCAGAAATCATGCAGTCCTCGCTTCAGGCAGGCACGATCGAGTTCACGACTGACCTGAGAGCTGGGGTGAACCACGGGCAAGTGTTGTTCATCGCGGTGGGAACGCCGGCCCTGCCCAATGGTGAGAGCGATACGCGCTATGTGGAAGCCGTGGCACGGGACATTGGTGCCCATCTAGACGGCGAATACAAAGTGATTGTCAACAAGTCCACCGTGCCGATCGGCTCTGGCGATTGGGTGCGAATGCTGATACTGGACGGGTACGCGGAGACTCAGGTTGCCGCCCCAGCAGTGCTGACGGGAGTAGGAAGTAGCGTGACCTCAACGCTGCCCCTGCTTACGGAACCTAAATTTGATGTCGTCAGCAATCCAGAGTTTCTGAGGGAAGGTTGCGCTATTTACGACACTTTCAACCCTGATCGCATTGTGCTGGGCAGCAGCAGTCCCCAGGCAATCACCTTGATGCAGGAACTCTATGCCCCGATCGTTGAGCGGCGCTATGCCGAGGCTTCCAGTTTGCCTGCTGTTCCAGTGGTCGTGACCGATCTGAGTTCGGCTGAGATGATTAAGTACGCCGCCAATGCCTTCCTTGCCACCAAAATCAGCTTCATTAATGAGATCGCCAACATTTGCGATCGCGTCGGTGCAGATGTGGTGGAGGTGGCAAAAGGAATTGGACTAGACTCTCGCATTGGCAATCGCTTTTTGCAGGCGGGCATTGGCTGGGGCGGTTCCTGCTTTCCAAAAGATGTCGCCGCCCTGATCCACACCGCCGCTGACTATGGCTGCGAAGCCCCGCTGCTCAACGCCACCGTCCGGGTCAACCGGCATCAGCGTCTAGTGGTGATCGAAAAGCTTCAGCAAACTCTGAAAATCCTCAAGGGCAAAACTGTGGGGCTGTTAGGTCTCAGCTTCAAGCCCGATACAGACGATCTACGCGATGCTCCTGCCTTGGAGATCGTGGAGCATCTATGCCGTCTGGGAACGCGGGTGAAGGCTTACGATCCGATCGTCTCTCAAACGGGGGTGAGCCAGGGTCTGACCGGGGTGCTGGTGGAAACTGACCCGGAGCGGCTAGCAGATGGCTGCGATGCTCTGGTGCTGGTCACGGACTGGCAGGCGTTTCGCACATTAGACTACGCTAAGATGGCCACCTTGATGAACACGCCAATTTTGATCGACGGTCGCAACTTCCTGGATCAGGAAACCCTCCAACGGGCTGGCTTCCACTACGTCGGCATTGGCCGCTAGAATCGATCTGCTAACTTCCCTCTGTTCAGTCGTCTGCTTTGTAGTTGGACGGGAAAACGACTTACCTCCCAGCTAGATGCTTTTCCCATGCTGAAGAGGAACCCAGGGAGTCCATCTACTCATGGCTCACTCAACTGCAATGACTCGATCGGCCGAAATTATTTGCGTCGGCACTGAGCTACTGTTAGGCGACATCCTCAACAGTAACGCGCAGTTTTTAGCCCAGGAGCTAGCTAGGTTAGGCATCGCTCACTACTACCAAACTGTAGTGGGAGATAACCGCGATCGCCTTCAGCAGGCCGTGGCGATCGCAGGTGGTCGATCGCAACTCCTGATTTTCACAGGTGGTTTAGGCCCAACACCGGATGATCTAACCCACGAAGCTCTGGCAGCCAGCTTCGGCGTTTCCCTAGTGGAGCATCCTGAAATTCTGCAAGACATCATCCAGAAATTTGCCCAACGGGGCCGGCGCATGACCGCCAATAACCGTAAGCAGGCACTGCTGCCGCAGGGAGCCGCAGTCCTGACTAACTCAGCTGGCAGCGCTCCGGGCATCATCTGGCAGCCGCGACCCCAGCTAACTATCTTGACTTTTCCTGGTGTGCCAGTCGAAGTGCGGCGGATGTGGCAGGAAGTCGCTGTGCCTTACCTGAAGCGCGAAGGCTGGGCAGAAACCCTGATCCACAGCCGGACGCTGAAATTTTGGGGGATTGCAGAATCAGCTTTGGCGGAGAAAGTCAATTCTTTCTTTGATCTGCAAAATCCTACCGTGGCTCCCTACGCCAACAATGGCGAAGTGAAGCTACGGATTTCGGCCCAGGCCCAGTCCGAGGCAGAAGCCACCCAACTGATCGAGCCGATCGCCCAACAGCTTCAGGCGATCGGGGGTCACCACTACTATGGTGCAAACGAGGACACGCTAGCTTCAGTGGTGGGGGAACTGCTGCGATCGTCCCAGTCCACGCTCTCTGTGGCAGAATCCTGCACGGGCGGCGGTTTGGGAGCAATGCTGACCAGTGTTTCCGGTAGTTCTAGCTATTTTTGGGGTGGCGTGATCTCCTACGACAATTCTGTGAAAGTAGGGCAGTTAAACGTGAATCCCGATGACCTGGCCCAGCACGGAGCCGTAAGCGCGATTGTGGCGGATCAAATGGCCGCAGGAGTGCGCGAAAAACTGAAAACCAGTTGGGGACTCAGCATTACGGGGATCGCTGGCCCCGATGGCGGCACAGCAACGAAGCCCGTTGGGCTGGTCTACGTTGGCTTGGCCAGCGCGACTGGAACCCAGAGCTTTAAACACCAGTTTGGCGATTTGCGGGGACGCGACTGGATTCGCCATCTCAGTGCTTGTTCTGCCCTAGACCATCTGCGCCAAAATCTGTTAACATCTATGAAGTTAGGTGGGGAGTGCTCAAATTGTTGACGACTGTTGACAAGGTACAGAGCCGCGGAATATTAGGTTGGTACCCCGATCGTTAGGCTTAGCTTTGCTAGGATGCGGTAGAGCTTCACAGAAAAACTGGGTACAATACCTCTAAGTGATTGCATAGTTGGCTAAATCTAGTTTGTCGAGAAAGGCGGACTTGACTGAAGCCTAGCTGTAGTAAAGGAGCTATCTGTTCATGGACTTCCTGGATGATGTGATCGAGCAGATTCAAGACTGGTTTCGCAGGCTGATTGAGGCACTGCTAGGCCCAGAAGCACAACCCGAACCAGAGCCGATTCCTGTGCCTGTCAATGACCCACCGCGCCGTTAGTTGCTGGGTGATGCTTGTTGACTAATACTCCCCTCAGTCTTCTGGTTCTAAATGGCCCGAACTTAAATCTCTTGGGCCAGCGAGAGCCAGGAACGTATGGCTCTGTGACTTTGGAAGAGATCAATTTACGCCTGCAACAGGAAGCGCGTCAGCTCCAAGTGCGAATTTCCGAGTTGCAGTCCAATCATGAAGGTGTTTTGGTGGATGCGATCCATGCGGCGCTGGGTGTGCATCAGGGCATTGTGATTAATGCTGGTGCATACACCCACACGAGCGTGGCGATTCGAGATGCGATTGCTGCCGTTGCCATTCCCACCGTGGAAGTTCACCTCAGTAATATCTACCGTCGGGAAACTTTCCGACATCCTTCTTACCTTGCGCCTGTGGCGATCGGGCAGATTAGCGGCTTTGGCCCTGATAGCTACCGTCTGGGGCTGCACGCCCTAGTTCACCATCTCCGTCAGCTCTAGGTCGCGTGCTTGGAAAATTGGCGTTGCTGAGTCCTGCTGTGAACCTTGGGTAGGAACGTTTTGCAAACGCCTGCTTTTCCAAGAATCAATTCACCGATCCGTAGCATCACTCAGCTCATTCAGCAATCCCAAGAAAGCGATCAAGGCTTGAACTTTCTGGTTCCTCTTCACAGGAGTTCCTGTCTCTTCAAAGCTAGCAACAGCTTCTCCGAGATTTATGGCCGTAGCCCCATAGGTTAGAGCGGGGTGCAGGGGTGGAACCCCTTGTTTGCTTGGCTTGTCCTTAATTAGGCGACTTGACCCAGAAATCACAGAAATATACTCGGATAAACCCCTTTACAGAAACTTCATCAACGGCCGCGTTCAGACAGAATAGACGCGGGTTAAAGTCCTGCAAGAAGGCAGGGATCATCCTAAGGATAGATCAGTATATTTATGTTCTTTCTGTGAAGTACTCGTATAAACACTGATAGCTCTACATCAGCTTTAGTACATTTACAGTGAACTGTTCTGTGGGTATGTTGAGGCTTGCTATTCTGACGTGGAAACTTTTTCCCGCTAGCTAGCTTAGACATATTCGTACGATCGCTTACTTAAAGAGATCTGTCTGGTTTCAGATGATCGTGCTGGTTACGACCCCGATCGCCTACAAAACATCAATTACTTCTGTTAATAAGGATTTTCCATGAATCGCAAAAATCTTACTGCTGCCATTGCTGCGCTGGCGACTGCTAGCGCTGTCGATCTGCTCGCTGCTAACCCAGCTGTAGCAGTGACGCTAGTGGGTTCAACAGTTGACAACAGGCTAGTTTTGTTTGACTCTGCCACTCCTGGCGCAACCACCAGCGTTGCAGTGACCGGACTGACCGGACGTTTGCTCGATATTGACCTGCGTCCAGCCAACAATCTGATCTACGGACTCACCGATACCAACAATATCTACACGATCGACCCCTTGAGCGGCGTGGCAACGTTTGTCAGCTCCCTCTCAGCTCCTCTTACTTCTGGCGTTATCGGTTTGGACTTTAACCCAGTTGTCGATCGGCTGCGCGTCATTGGAAGCGATGATCAGAACCTTCGCGTTAACGTGGATAACGGTGCTGCCACAGTGGATGGGGCGCTGAATCCTGGAGCTATCACTGCCACGGGTGCTGCTTACACGAATGCAGACAACGACCCAGCCACCGGAACCACCTTGTTTGACCTAGGCCTAAACAGTAGCTTCATCAGTCAGTTGTTTATTCAAGCTCCGCCCAATAACGGCACGTTGGCATCTGTTGGTTCCCTCGGCTTTGGTCGCTTTGCTGGCTTCGGAACTGGATTCGACATTGTGACGGCCAATGGAGCGAACACAGCCTTTGCTGCACTGTTTAATACACCTAATACCTTGGGAGCCAGCCTCTACAACATCAATCTCAGTACGGGGGCAGCGACTGAATTGGGTGCGATCGGTAGCGGTTTTGAGTTGGTGACTGGTTTGACTGCGGCTCCGGCAACAGCAGCCGTACCCGAACCAGCTACAATGGCTGGCTTGGCTCTAGCAGGGGCAGGTTTGACTGCCGCCCGGCGTAGACTCAAGAAGTCTGCTGGCTAGAACTCGCCTTTCTTCAGTTGAAGCACAAATGCCCAGAGCCTCTCGGTGCTGGGCATTTTTGTCTAAAGATCTAAAGAGTTGTTATTCAGCCCTGGTTTTGACCGTCCAAGTTTCCTTTTCTCTCGACTTTTTGTGATGTCGGTCAAATGCTGGATGCTTGAAAAAGTTGAAGCACTGACTGCGATCGATCACCGTCGAGAATCACTCTAAGTTGAAATGGATAAGGTCGAACTTAGAACCTGCTTCTCTCGTCGTAGATTCCTGGTAAGCGGGACAGTTGAACACTCACTGAAGAGCACTCTAGACCTCCACCAGATCGCCTGGATCGCTGGTCTATCTGAGATCCTAGCGCCTCAAATTCGCCTCTAGAGCACTTCTCATCAAGGGCGATCAAAAAGCTAAATTTGCCTATACCTTAAGATAAGTGCAGGTTATATCCATTGGTGGATAGATTAGTAAACTCTCACTGATAAATTGTTTGTTGTCGGTGAAATCTTTAAGGTAAAAACTCATGAATATCATTGCTTGGCTGATCTTGGGTGCGATTGCAGGAGCCATTGCTAAAGCTATTTATCCTGGTTCACAGGGCGGTGGCATTGTTGCCACGATTCTTCTAGGGATTGTCGGCGCTTTTATCGGTGGCACTTTGTTCTCCTTTCTGCAAACTGGAAGTTTGTCACTTGCAGGTGCTTCTCTCAGCATTCCTGGAATTTTCGTAGCTGTGCTTGGCGCAATGGTTGCAATTTTCCTGTGGGGCTTGTTTACCCGTCGCGCAGCGTAGACTGGGCGAGTTAGGCTCGATCGACGAAGTTAAGTAGCACTCACGTACTTGGGGCTTCAAACTCTGATTCTTCAACTCTCCTCAAAGAAAGAAGAGTTCAAAATACACTCTTTGAGGGAGTTAGAAGATCTGTGCAAGTTTGATCGCAAGGATGTCTGAGAGGTAGGCGATACTTCGCTCAGTAGATACAGTGGAAGCAATTGCTTCAGGGGCTTACTTGCTTTTGAAGTATTACAAGGGGAGACGACCGCGATCGTCTCCCCTTGTTTTATGTCGCAAAGAAATCTGTATTTATCGGAAAGTTTCCTGATTGCTACTGCTTTCGCCTGTGGAGAGTAGGGAGTAGTTCCTAGATTCTCCATGAGCGATCCTTTTCTGTTTACGGCAGCAGTTCTCAGTCAGCTGCGATCTGAGCTACCTCTGACTTTGCCTCCTCTCAAGCTTCTAGCTCAAGTTCCTCGCGCTGGACAGTCATTACCCCAGCCTATTCAGAAAGCGATCGCTTTTCCAGAGCACAGGTTCAACTCAGCCGAATTTCTCCAGATCGACCGTCCTCGCAGCAATGCTCAACTGTACGCACAGCGGATTGCTTCCCTGCGAGTAGGTAGACTTTACACTCGGCTGCCCGTCAATAGCTTTCAGGATGTTTGGCGGCAAGCAACGGGACAACCGACCTACGAGGCGTGGCGGTGGCTTTTAGCACTGGAGGGCAGGGCTGTGGCTGGAGGGCAGGGTCAACGACGATTGTCAGTCATGGTGGGTGATTCCCTGAGTCAGTGGTTTCCCAGCGATCGCCTACCCTCAGACCAACTGTGGCTGAACCAAGCAATTTCTGGAGACACCACGAAGGGAGTGCTGAATCGGCTAAAGGATTTTGCTCAAACCCGACCCAGTACAGTCTATGTAATGGCGGGAATCAATGACCTGAAGCGGGGAGCCAGCGATCGCGAGGTTCTCAGCAACTTGAAGCGAATTATTCAGCAGTTGCGATCAACCCATCCGCAAGCGCAGATTGTTGTGCAATCGCTGCTGCCCACTCGCGCAGTTCCGATCTCGAACGCGCAGATCAACCGAGTGAATCGACAGTTACGGACGATCGCCCTACAAAACGGCGCAGTCTACCTCGATCTCCATGCTCAGGTAATCGACGCGAACGGGCAGCTGCAAGCCAGATTCACGACAGATGGTCTGCACCTCTCGCCGGATGGCTACGGTGTGTGGCAAAGCGTTCTTCGGCAAGCTGAGGTTTTGGTAGCCCGTGGTGCAGGGTAAAGTAACGCAGTTTTTCGGCCGGCGATCGCTGACAAAAGCCTGTTGGCTTCTAGGCTTTTGCCAGTTCTGGCGCTGGTCGTCGGGGGATCTCATAGCTCCAGAAATCAGAGGCGATCGTGGTGTTCGGGAAAATCGCCTGCGCTTCCCCCAATAGGTCTTTGATTTCCAGGCCGTTACCTAGCGCATAGCGAGGGCTGAAGTGAGTCAGAATGAGTTGTCTGACCTGCGCTGCCAGCGCTACCTGAGCCGCCATCGTGGAGGTGGAGTGAAGGCTTTGATAAGCCAACTCTGCATCTTGGTGGGCAAAGGTGGCTTCGTGGATTAACACGTCAGCATTCTGAGCAAGCTCCACTGCACCTTCGCAGAAGATCGTGTCGGTGCAATAAGCCAGCTTGCGCCCCACTTGCACTGGCCCACACAGATCGGCTCCGCGAATTCTGCGCCCATCAGACAGTTCCACTACTTCGCCATTTTTCAGCCGTCCGTAGACTGGGCCGGGCGAAATTCCCAAAGCTGCGGCTTTTTTGACATCAAATGCACCAGGACGATCGCGCTCTGTCACCTGATAGCCATAGGCCGGAACTCGGTGCTTCAGCAAAGTGCAGCTTACAGTGAACTCGTTATCCTGAAATACTACGCCGGGCTGCACTGTGTGAACTTTGAGCGGGTAGGAGAAGTGCGTCTGAGAATAGCGGCGACACGCCCTCAAATATTCCTCCAGATCCGGCGGCCCGTAAATGTCCATGCGATCGACATTGCCCGCCATGCCGCAGCTTGCCAGTAGCCCCATCAGCCCAAAGATGTGATCCCCGTGCATGTGAGTGACGAAGATTCGGCTGATCTGACTGAGCTTCACATCGCTGCGGAGAATTTGGTGCTGAGTCGATTCGCCACAGTCGAACAGCCAAAACTCGGCGCGTTGCGGCAAGCGTAGCGCCACACTGGAGACATTGCGGCTGCGGGTCGGCACGCCTGAACTGGTTCCCAAGAATGTAATTTCCACGACTCAGCACTTCCCAACACGCTTCTGAACTTATACTGACACACGCGAGATGGGATCAGGGTAAGGGAAGAGTAGCCTTGACGATCCTAATCAGCAGTTCAAAAGCAATCGCCGCAAGTCGCCATTTCCCTCTGGAATCAGGTCTGTGAGCCAGCCACGATCGCCCGAATCTCTGCCGCTCTCGCTTGATAAGCCTGATCATCCAGCACTGGTACACTGTTGCCTAGGTTGATCGGCTCCGCTAACTCGATCCAGGATTTGCATCCACCGTAGGCAGGCAGGTAGGCGATCGTCTGCGGTTGACTCAATCTGTAAACCCGCAGCAACAGCACCGAAAGTGGTTGCTTGGGCTTCCACCGGAACCGCTCCACCACAAAGTCTTCAGTCCAGATGTGGAGCGGCAGCAGGGCCATTAGGCGATCGCGATCGCTGACCTGAAATGCTTCAGTAATCTTCGCCCAAGCCCGAATCGGCACGGTTTCGGGATGCCAACCCGACTCAACTGGCTGCACCTGAGTAGCGTACTTTAGCTTCAACCCCTGGGGCTTTTGATGTTCGTAGGTAGGGTAAAGCACTACTTGACCTTGCTCTACTGCAAACTTACCCTCCGTTTCACGAAGGCCGCCCTTCCGCAGCAGCAGAATTGTTTCGCCCTGAACCAAAGCATCCACGGCGACTTGCCACTCTTTCAACGCCTGAGCAGTTTGGGGTTCAGCAGGAGACAGAAGAAAATCTAGAGAATCAGTCTTCACTGGGCAGGGACGTGGGGAGCGATCGGACTCTGAAAGCAAGGTTAGGAAAACAGAGGCAGTCTGGAGGTCGCTTCAACTCGCTTACCCAGACTAAGTTCTGTACCCTGACTATTCCACTGCACCTGGTCGAAAATCTGGTGGAGGATGTGCAGTCCGCGACCGCACTCCCAGTCATCGCAGGGA
>DATNQR010000121.1:0-7221 GCA_036703905.1 Thermosynechococcaceae cyanobacterium | reverse complement strand
CAAACTTTCAGGTTGGGCAAAATTGGCGTAGTTGAATTGATTCGTTAGCTGTCCACCGTAGGCTTTCAGAATGTAGCTGTGTCGAGCAAGTTCAGGCATAATTCCAACCCCATACTGCTCAGGTTTACCGTCCCGATTACGATCGATCGTCAGTCTTTTAGAAAAAGCTTGTAGTTCACTCCAGGTTTTAGGTGGCTCAGTTATTCCTGCGGCAGCGAAAGATTTCTTGTTATAAACCAAGGCTAAAGTAGAGAAATCTTTTGGTAAACCGTAGAGCCTATTTTGCTGCTGAAAGGCTCTGATTAGAGAAGGTTCAAAATCAGCGAGATCAAAGCTTTGGGTAACATAATCATCTAGAGGTTCCAGAACATCGTACTTCATCAGCATTGGAGCTTCCAATGCATCCAAATAGAAGACATCTGGGGCAACGTCTCCAATCAAGCGAGTTCGGATCACGTCCATATACTCACTGTTGATGACTTCGTACTTCACTTTGATCGTCGGGTTTTGCGTCTGAAAGTCTTGGATGACCTGCTCTAAAAGCTGTTTCTCTTTGGGGCTACTTTGCCACCCGCTCAGGGTAATTGTAGTGCTTTCTATTGAGCTAGTGCTGTTGAGGCGACAATCAGAAAGCACGATCACCCCCAACAGCGCCAGACCTACTCCAAGCTTCGTTTTAGAGAAATTCATAGCAAGGATTCACGCAATATAAATTCGCGCAACACAGGATGCACGCAGTACATCGATCGTAGCTCAGTCACGATTTCTCAGGGCAGTTCTTTCTGCGCTTCGTTATTTGAGTCGAAAACTTGAACAACATCTCTACATCTCATTACGAAAAATCCTCCCGTCGGCTGTAACTGACGGAAGGATGAATTAATCAAGCTTGAAGCTACGCGCCGACAGATTCTTTAGCGGCGTAGAGAACTTCAGCCGTGATAACTTCGATGTTGCGATCGCGGGCAAACTTCTCGGTATTTCGCTTCACTTTGCCGCGCACAAAACCGGGGATTTTATTCAGCTCGGTTGAGCCATCTTTGCTCCAGGTCATATCGGAATCAGCCGAAATTCCCTTTGTGATCACTTCCTTGGTGTCGTGACCACCGAAGATTTCCAGCAGGTGATCTTCCATGCCCAGCGTGAAGGAGTTGTAGATCAGATCTACCAGTTGATTTGTGCCCTCGTAGCCAACAAAGGGCTTGTAGCCGATCGGGAAATTCTGAATATGAATTGGTGCAGAAATTACACCGCAGGGAATATCCAGGCGCTTTCCGACGTGGCGTTCCATCTGTGTACCGAAGATAGCGGAGGGTTCCACACGGGCGATCGCGTCACCGACTGCACCGTGGTCTTCGCTGATGATCACTTCGTCGCAATACTCACTCACCTGCTCCCGGAACCAGGCCTCGTCGTATTTACAGAAGGTTCCGGCCCAAACAACGTGGATGCCCATCTCGCGGGTCAGGATTTTAGTGATAGCGGCGGCGTGGGTGGCATCGCCGTAGACCACGGCTTTTTTGCCCGTCAGGTTTTGGCAGTCGATCGACCTGGAGAACCAGGCGGCTTGGGAGACGTTCAGGGTTTGGTCGTCAATGAACGCTTCGTAATCCACATTTGCGCCTTGATCATTGAGGATGGCCTGAATTTTGCGGATGCACCGAGCCGTTTCCACCACACCCATTGGGGTAATGTCCACCGATGGCATCCCGAATTCCTGCTCCAGGTAAGTTGCGGTCATTGGCCCTAGTTCGCGGTAGGGCACAAGGTTAAACCAGGCGCGGGAGAGATTCTTGAGGTTGTGAACCGATGCACCTTCGGGGATGACTTCGTTGATTTCGATGCCTAGATCCGCCATCAACCGCTTGAGTTCGGTGCAGTCGTGGTGATTGTGGAAGCCCAGAGTGGAAATGCCGATAATGTTGACGGAGGGCTTGGCAGTTTTGTCGGTGGGTAGCTCCTCTTTGCGGCGAGCTTTCTCGGTGTAGAACTGGACGATCTGTTGCAGAGTACGATCGGCAGCTTGTAGCTCGTTGACGCGGTAGTGGTTCACGTCCGCCAGCATCACGTCGCCCTGAGACTCAAGCTGGGCCCGCTCCACAAAATTTTGCAGGTCTTCTTGCAGAATGCTGGAGGTGCAGGTGGGAGTCAGCACAATCAGGTCGGGGTGTTCCTCAGCATCTTTGCGGGTGATGTTGTCTACCACTTTTTCCTGAGAACCCCGCGCCAAGACATGACGATCGACCACGCTGGTAGTTACGGGGGTGAAGTTGCGCTCTCGCTCCAGCATCGATCGCATGACGTTGAAGTAGTCGTCACCCAAAGGTGCATGCATGATGGCGTGGACGTTTTTGAAGGAACTGGCCACGCGCAGCGTTCCAATGTGGGCGGGGCCTGCATACATCCAGTAAGCCAGTTTCATAGGTTGCCTCTCTTAAACGTTGGGATTGGGGAACGCAGTTAATGCTTATTGATTGTCTCAAACTGGTGAGGATGAAGGACGATCGCGCTTGCTCCAGATTACCAGCAAATATGAGAGATGGAAGCGCTCCAAACTCATACGGCGTAGGCGATACAAGTTAATGGCAATTGCGTCTCCTAGCTCGGTGAGTTGCAATGATTCTTAATTCTCTGCAATGAGCGCCAAGCTTTGTCTGGAGCCGAATCCGAGGCACTGGGCGATCGCAGGTTCCACAGTCAGCGCCTCTTCAACCCTTAGAACTCTTCAACCCTTGGAACTCAGCGCCTCATAGCGTTGGATCGATCGCCAGGCCTCAAGCACATTGCCCTGCATCAAAGCCGCTACTCCCTGGAGGGCTTGCAGTTCGGGCAGAGCCGGCTTCAGCACCAGGGCAGCGTTGATTGCAGTTTGGGCAGCGCCCGGCCGGAGATTGTAGAGATTGACAAAGGCGAGGTAGGCGTAGGGATAGGGATTGTTGGAGTCGAGTTGAGTAGCTTGCTGGAAAGCCGCGATCGCTGGCTCCACTCGCCGCTTCAAGATACTGGCTAGAGCACGGGTGTAGATGAATTCCAGGTTTTGCGGTTCTTGCCTCAATCGAAACTCCATCGCCTGCCGTGCCTGGTCAGCGTAGTCCTGTCCGGGGGCGTACTGGTTAATCCGGGCAATTTCCTCAGAAATGCGATCGAATTCCTTTATTCCCTGGGGCAATTTGAGCGCCAGAGTTCGCAGTTGGGTGAGCCAGTCGAGTTCAGTCGCTTCCGAGGATGGAGCCGCCGGATCGATTCTCAGGCTGACTTTGGGCAGGGCGATCGGGTAGGTTTGCCCAGTCTGGCGATCAAGATAAGTAGCATTCAGGGTGTAAGTTCCGGGAGCCGCGCTGGCGGGGGGCAGCATGGCCATCCGTTCGATCGCCTGGAACGGTTGGGCGGGGTTGCTGGGTGGGTTGAACCGGAGATAGCCCAGAGCAATGCTGTGGTCGTGCAGCCAACGCCCCGCCGGATTGTCCGATCGCTGCCAGGTCAGCAGCAGCAAGCCCGACTGCATGGCCTTCCAGGAACCTGACCATCTGTAGGTAACAGGGATCGGCTGTCCGGGAGGAGCCTGCTCCGGCAGAATCACTTGATCTAGCTGAATTTGGTTGCGTTCTGCCACTCCCACTAGGGGAAACACATCCCGCAGGGGAATCCGCGGCCGAAACAAGTTCAGCGTTTCGCCGTTGGGCAGCGGCCAGCTTTTCTGGAGCTTGAATTCTGGGTTCTGCTCGATCGCCTGGGTCAGCGCTCTTTGGGCTTCCGACTGCCGAATCGATCCTTGATCTCCCGATTTGGTGAGGAACCAGGAGAGCGATCGCTGGTCTTGCAGAACTTGATCGGTTTGGACGCCCACCTGTCGCCCATGCACCTGAAAGTTTTGCAGCACCCCGTAGTAGTTGACGTTGTGTTGATTTACGGGGCCAGTCGAAGGCAGCACTCCGATCGTTGAGCGCAGGTACGGATCGGCGCGGGCCACTTCGGCGGCAACCAAACTGTGGGGCAAAGTTGAACCCACTTCGGCGGGATGTCGGGACAGAAACTGTGGGCCCAGAGTGGTTGTGGCAGCTAAAGGCGAAATGGCGAAGAGCATCAGCGCGATCGCTAGGCCCAGCGTTCCCCATTTCAATCCGCCTAACCACCGAGGCAGCAGGGTTAACCCGTAGGCCAAAAGCACCGCCAGCACGGGTAGATAGGGCACAACATAGCGATTGTCTTTGTTGATGTTCAGCGAAGAAAGTAGGTAGCCACTAAGCCAAAACCCCAGCAGCCAGAGCAGGGATCGCCGGGAAGCCTGATAGGTTTGGTGGCGATAGTCTTTGCTTTTGGCGGCATAATCCACTTTGCCCTGCCATTGGCTGCTCACCCGTGATCGCCGCCAAAACAGCAGTAGTCCCACCAGGGGCACAATCAGTAGTGGCAGCGACACCATTCCTGGCAGTGCCTTCAGGTAGTACGTCCAGGCATCCAGGGACAGGAGGGAGGGGTCGTTTTCCGCGATCGCTGAGTCGATGGTGGCCCGCTTACCCGCCGTCAAAATCAGCAGCCAGTTGGCTCGATACCAGGGCAAGCACACCGCCAGCGCCAGCGCCATAGCCAGAAGCAACTGCACCAGTCGTCCCCAAGCCCGTCGCCACACCGAAACTAGCCCCACTCCCACCAACGGCCCAAACAGAAACAGCAGCGCCGTTTGCTTGGTCAGCAGTGCCAGCCCAAAACTCAGTCCCAGCCCGATCGCTAGCAGCCAAGACTTGCCATCCTTCCAGCCTCCGGCTAGAGGGGATAATTCCTCAGGTCTACCCCACCACAGGGTCAGGCAGGCAAAGGTGAGGGTGACGATCGCTGCCAGGGGGTAGTCCAGCAGGTAGTCCAGTCGAACTGCGTAGAGTTCTGGCATCAGCAGACAAAGCACACCAGCCCATAGCCCCACCTGCACACCGAACAAGTAGGTTCCCAGGATGTAAACTGCTCCCAGCAGCACAGCACTGAAGACCAGATTCACCAGCGTACTCTGGTCGGGCCCAGCGCCAAACAGACTGAAGAAAGGCGTAGTGCTAATGAACAACAGGGGCGGCATTTTGCTGCTGAGCTGCCACAGGTTTGTCCACCACTCGTCGGAGAGCCACTGAGAATTTTGAAGCGGAGTTTGGAGCGCTCTCCAGTAGGTGAGGGCAGCCGCCAAGTAGTCTGCCTGATCCCAGCCAGGCATGGTGTGGTCGATCGCAAACCATAGACGATCGACCACAGCTCCCCCCAGCCAGAGGAGTCCCAGTAGGGGCAAACCCCTGATCCAGGCGGGTCGATCGCTTGCAAACACTAATTCAATCCGGTTGGCTTAACAGCAGTCTCATCTTGACATGGGGAATCCCAGCCTCAGCAAAAATTTCCCCTTGTGGCACAAACCCCAGCCGATCGTAGAATTGCTGCACCTGGGTTTGGGCATGAATTTGCACCTCTGAAATCCCAATTTTCACTAGCTTTGACAGCACTGCTTCCATCAGCTTCTGCCCAATTCCAATTCCTCGATACTGTTTCAGCACCGCAACTCGCTCGATCTTGGCGACCTGGGCAGACAGCGATCGCATCCGTGCTGTGCCAACAGGCTGACTGTCCAGGTAGGCTAACCAGTGGGTAGCGGCGGCATCGTTGCCATCAAACTCCAAGTCTGGAGCTACCCCTTGTTCCTGCTGGAATACTTGCTGGCGGATGGTCTGGATAGCTGGAAAGTCGGCAGGAAGTTCTGCCAGCGCCACAGAGAGAAAAGGAATCGAAGGCATGGGAGAAAGTGACTACGGCTCTTTGAAGGTCGATCGCTCCACAGCGCTGCTGTCAATGCCGCCAAGCTGTTGGCGCACATCGTCGATCGCGTCGTTCAACTGAGCAATTTTGTCCTCTAGGCTGTGGCGGGCGGCCTCAATATCGCTGGAGCCGTTAGTGGCTTGCAGCGATCGCTTTCTTGCCCTGGCTTTGAGCTTGGGATCAGGAGCTTCGGCACTAAGCAATTCTTCCGCCGCCGTCTCGCTCAGTTGCTTCGTGAGAACTGCGCCCAAAACACCCCCAACCACACCCCCAACAATCGACCCCAGCAGAAACCCACCCGCAAAATTATCTCGCTGACTCATCCCTCAACCTCCAGCAAAAATCTCTGACCAAAAATCTCTGACATTGACTGCGCGGACTGCGCGATCGCCTAAGCGATTGTGAGTGACATCCTTCTGACCAAAACCCATTACTGCGAAAACTTTCTGCTGCCACCTGTTTGGCTTCTGCATGAATCTAGCTTAATCATCCACTGGGACGATCGCTCGGATCTTAAGCTTGTTTCAGGTTCTACTTGCTTCAGGTTCCAAAGGTGCGATCGCCTGCGTCTCCCAACCCTGGCACAATGAAGCCTCGGTTGTCCAAGCCTTCGTCGATCGCTGCTGTGAAAATGTTCAAGCCTGGATAGGCAGCGCTCAACTTCTGCAACGCAGGCGGAGCTGCCACCACAGAGATAATCCGCACGAACTCGGGCCTGATGCCCCGCCGAATCAACTCTCCCAGAGCCGTCACGCTTGTTCCTCCGGTTGCCAGCATCGGCTCAGGGATCAGAACGCGAGTGCTGGGGTCAAAGCTCTCTGGTAGCTTGTTCAGATAGCAACTCGGTTCTAGGGTTGTCTCATTCCGCACAAAGCCGACGTGGTAAACCGAAGCCAGCGGCAGCAAGTCCTGAGCGCCATCCAGCAGCGCCAGCCCCGCTCGTAGAATCGGCACGATCGCCACCGGAACCCTTGAGTCGATGAAAGTCGCAGGACTGGGAGCAAGGGGTGTGTTCAGCACCACAGAGGTGGTGGGCAGCCATTCTCGAATTGCTTCGTAGGTGAGCCAGCGCCCTAGCTCGGTCATGGCGCTGCGAAACAGAGTGCTGGGAGTGTCTGCATCCCGCACGACGCCTAACCAATGCTTAATCAAAGGATGTGGCGGAACATAGACACGCAGTTGAAGAGTCATAACTGGAAGCTTTAATAGCAATTTCCGGATAGTAAACCTGAGTCATAATACTCTCATCCTTCAAGCATGTTTGATCTCAAAGAGTCATTTGCTGAATCATGGTTAGATGTACAGCCAGATCTTCGGCCTTGCTAGGAAGCTTGAGATCAGAATCCTTGCCATAAATGGAGAGTATTGGGTGTTGCTGAATGCTGAGATGAATGATCCTAATTCCTCACTTCAACAAAGCTGATTACAGACAGT
>DATNQR010000120.1:0-3364 GCA_036703905.1 Thermosynechococcaceae cyanobacterium | reverse complement strand
CGATTCACTTGGTGACGCTGGATGCCCTTCAGCAGGTGAGCAATCTCACAGACGAGCGCCGGAAAATTATCCACCTGTTGGGCTTCCACTGCTGCCGTTACTATCTGCTGAGTTAATTCCTGTCAACCTGCGGAATGTCGGTTAGAACGGGGTGCAGGGGTTCCAGCTATGGCGCGATCGCTGAACCGCTTGCGACTGAGTTCTCGGTCTCTCTAGCTTTTCCTCTCTGACGCTTTACTACTCACTTACTACTCACATTTCTACTGCTCACGTTTCAAAAAACTCAAGTTTAGGATTCAGACAACTGCAATTCTGTGCGATAGATGGCTGCGAATTTGGACGCTGAGGGCAAACTAAAGTAGGGGCACAGATGACGCTTCCAGTCTCACTATTTCTTCAGCTCGATCGCTTCACTATGCCAGCCACCGCCTTTTCACCCGATGAAGACCAACGTCTGGAAGCTTTGCACAGCTACCAGATCTTGGATACGCCTGCCGAATCTGCTTTTGATGACTTAACGCTACTGGCTGCCAAAGTCTGCGCTACTCCCATTTCGTTGGTGAGCTTGATCGATCGCGATCGCCAGTGGTTTAAGTCCAAGCTGGGTCTGGGAGCCAACGAAACCCATCGGGATTTTGCTTTTTGCGCCCATACTATTCTGCAACCTGGCATTTTCGTCGTGCCCGATGCCCAGCAGGACAAGCGTTTTCGCAACAATCCTCTGGTAAAAAATGACCCTTATGTGCGGTTCTACGCAGCTACTCCTTTGATCAACCCGGAGGGATATTGCCTGGGAACGCTGTGTGTTATTGACCGGGTTCCGCGCCAACTAGACGCGCACCAGCTTGAGATGCTGGCCGCGATCGGGCGACAGGTCACAACTCACCTGGAGTTGCGGCGCACCGTGGTAACCCTGGGGCAGGAAGTCAGGCAACGGCAGGAAATTGAGGAAACCCTGAAGCAGACCGAGGTGGAGTTTCGCAGCATTTTTGAGAACGCTGTAGAGGGAATTTACCAGACCACGATCGACGGTCGCTATTTCCGCGCTAACCCCATGCTGGCCAAAATTTATGGCTACGACTCTCCCGCAGAACTGATCGCGTCAATCACTGACATCCAGCATCAACTCTACGTGGATGAAAATCAGCGCTTAGAGTTTCGGCGGTTGATGCAGTTGCACGACCATCTTTCGGGATTTGAATCCCAGGTCTACTGCAAAGACGATCGCATCATCTGGATTTCCGAAAACGCTCGATCGATCCGCAGCCCCACAGGGGAACTACTCGGCTACGAAGGCAGCGTTATGGACATTACTGATCGCAAACGCACCGAGCAGCGCCTAGAAACTCAGCACACCCTGACTCGGCTGCTGGCAGAGTTCAAAAATCTGGAGGAGGCAATCCCCCAACTGCTGCAAATTCTGTGCAGCGATCTGGAGTGGGATGCGGGGGAGTTTTGGCAGTGCGATTCCTCCACCGAGCAATTGCGCTGTGTCCAGAACTGGCATCGAACCTCCTTATCCCTAGCAGAGTTTGAGGCAGTCACCCGTCAGAGAATCGGCATCAAAGGGCAGGGAATAACAGGACAGATCTGGCAATCAGAGGAACCGATTTGGCTAGCGGATGCTCTGCAAGCGCAAAACTTCCTGCGGGCAGATTTGGCGGCCGCAGCAGGCCTACGGACAGTATTCGGCTTTCCCATCCTGCACAATGAGCAGGTGGTGGGGGTGCTCATGCTGTTCAGTTGTCAGGTGCAGCCTGTGGATCAGTCCCTTGTCAGAATGCTGACGGCGATCGGCAGACAAGTAGGTCAGTTCGTAAAGCGCAAAGAGGCCGAAGCGGAACTTCGGGAGAGCAAAGAACGGTTCCGCAGTGCCTTTGACAATGCAGCGATCGGCATGGCCCTGGTGTCGCTGGAAGGTCGCTGGCTGCAAGTGAACCCGTCCCTGTGTGAACTGGTGGGCTACTCGGAAACGGAACTCCTGGACAGCACGTTTCAGGACATCACCCATCCCGACGACTTCGGCATCAGCACTGAGCGTGTCTTGGAGTTCCTGGCTGGTGCCAATCGCTTCTACCAGGGAGAAAAGCGCTACGTCCACAAGCAAGGGCAGATTCTCTGGGTGATGTTGAATGTGTCCCTCGTGCGAGATTGCGACGGCTCTCCTCTGTACTTCGTCTCCCAGATTAAAGACATCACCAGTAGCAAACAGGCTGAAGCTGCCCTGCAAGCCAGTGAATACCGCTTTCGCACATTGTCCCGCTTTGCCCCAGTGGGGATCTTTCTGGCAGACGAAACCGGAAGCTGCACTTACGTCAACGATCGCTGGTGTAATTTGATGGGTCTGCCAGCAGAGGCCGCTCTGGGCAAGGGCTGGAGCCAAGTGTTGCACCCCCTGGATTGCGATCGTGTTTTGACTGCCTGGAACCGCACCGTTCAGACCAGCAGCGAATTTATCCAGGAACTCCGCGCTCTCACCACCGATGGCAGGGTGAACTGGGTTATTGTGCGAGCTACTCCCCTCAGAGACAGCCAAGACAGGGTAACGGGATTCATTGGCACAGCCAGCGACATCACTAGCCTGAAGCAGGCAGAGCAGGAGATGCAGGAAAATGAGGCGGCTATCCGCGCCCTCTACGACATCACCGCTGCCCAATCAGTCAGTTTTGAGGAGCGATTTGAGCAGCTACTTCGCTTAGGGTGTCGCCAGTTTGGGTTGCAGTTTGGCTTTTTGGGGCAAGTCAAGGGGCATCGCTATGAAGTGGTGAATGTCCAGTCCCCCGATCGCTCCATCCCCGTGGGAACCGTATTTGACCTACGGCAGACCTACTGCCGGGAGGGACTAAAGGCGGCCGATCCGGTTTGCATTGAAAATACCCGCGATGCGGAGTGGTGCAACCATCCAGGCTACACCAGTTTAGGCATGGAGAGCTACATTGGGATGCGGGTGCTAGTGGCTGAAGAAGTTTACGGAGTGCTGTCCTTCAGTAGCCGCCAACCGCTCCAAAAACCGTTCAAAACGGTGGACAAAGAACTGCTGAAACTGATGACCCAGTGGATCGGCGGTGAGCTTGAACGGCAGCAAGCCGCGATCGCCCTGCAACGCCAACTCGATCGAGCTTCCCTGCTGGAGCGTGTGACTCGCGAGATCCGCCAGAGCCTCGATACGCAGCAGATCTTCCAAACCACCGCCGCCCAGATTGGGCAAGCTTTCCAGGTGAATCGCTGCTTGATCCACAGCTACCTGACCCTGCCTACTCCCCAAATTCCAGTGATGGCAGAGTATCGGGAGCCTGGCCATGCGTCGATTCTGGATCTCAATGTGCCAGTGCAGGGCAATCTGCCTGTAGATCGCTTGCTGTCA
>DATNQR010000119.1:0-7759 GCA_036703905.1 Thermosynechococcaceae cyanobacterium | reverse complement strand
GTAAAAACCAATCCTACGGAGGAATGCACAACTTCCCCGTGTTCCTAGAGAAATGGGATGGCGGCAGGAGCCTCTGGTTTGCGGGGTCTTTCCTGCAACTCAGCTTCTCCAACTCAGCCACTGCTCCTTATGACCTGGAAGTGACCGAGCCGACTGGATCGGCTCCCAGCAACTCTAGTGACACGAGACCCTACTACGACCCACCCAATCGTTTCTGGGGTTACGATCCAGCCCTGTTGCTGGCCCCGTCCGGCCCGATCGCCTCTCGTTTCGTCAGCACCGAGATCACCCGCAGCGAGTTCTACAGCGAAGTCGCTGCTAACGATCCCTACATCAGCAACCTCTGTAATGCTGTCGCTGGATCAGTTGTTCAAAAGCTGACCTGTCCCAAATAACCCGGAGCCTCCATGTCTTCTACTTCTCGCTCAACGCTGCGATCGGTGGTCTCAGGGCTGGCCCGCTCTCTCCCAGGGACACGGGCCCACCGCAATCGACCCCAGCCCACCTCCGATCAGGGCCTAACCCTGATCGAGTGCCTAGTCGCCATCATCGTCATCACCATTACGGTGGTGGCCATTACCCCGCCGATCATGCTGGCGACGGCCAGCCGCGTCCAGAGTCGCCGCGCCGCCCAGGCCAACCAAGTTGCTCAGGGAGAAGTCGATCGCATCCGGCTCTTGGTGGAACGCTCCGACCAACTCTCGAAGTACGCCGAGAAAGATCTACCAGCCAGCGCAGGCACGACCATCAAAGACGTTCCCGCCGCAACAGTAGCTCCTAGCGGCGCTCCCTCCGCAGCCAGTCCCCTTCTCACCTCCAACTCCACCTGCACTACTGAAGCAGCGCGCTACCCCTTTCAAAAGTCCTTTGTTGAAGGCACTCCAACCCAGCAACTACCTGTGGCAAATCTGGTGCGAGTGGATATCAACGGCGACTGTACCCCGGAGTACGTGATGCAGGTGTTTCGGGCAGAAGACCAATCCCCAACAACCGGCGGGCTTCCCTTGGCCTTCAAAGTTGGAGTTCGAGTCTATTCCTACTTTCCAGACCAATCCTTCCCCACCCTAAGAATTGATCAACGTGCTTCCTTAAACGGGGGCACAGGAGCAGGAGACAGAATGGCAGATGGCAGTCGGCGGCCGCTGGCGGTTCTCTACACCACGATCGCCCGCAGTGGCTCTAGTGCTACCCTCTGCCAGATTCGCAAACAAGCAAACAGTGCTGATCCTTGCATTCCCTAGCCCTACCCCTACCCCGTGAGATTCTATGGCTACCCGCTTTTTCCACCTCAAACGGACATGGCTAACATTCAGAAAGCGCCGCCTCGCTGGGTTTACGCTGATTGAACTGCTAGTCTCCATGATCATTGCGTCGATCATCACTGTGGGACTGCTGGGGCTAGTAGTGCAACTCACAGAGACGAACCAGCGAGACGTGGCCCGTACCGAGGTGCAGCAAGATATGCAGGCTGCCATAGACTACATCGCTCAGGATCTACGGGAGTCGGTCTATGTATACGACAACGCCTGCCTGACAGGACAGGGCACAACAACCCTACCCGTTTCCGCTGCCGACTGTCCTGGACTGAAGAACTATATCCCTGCCTCCCTGAAAGACAACGTCATGCTGGCGTTCTGGCGTACCAACCTGCTGCCGCAGGCTCAGGTGAACCAATGCAAAGCCTACGGTCAAACCCTCGCTGCCAACCCTGGGAGCGATGCGGCAGCGATTGCAGCAAGGCAGGCAGCAGCGGAGACAGTGAAGGATATTCCTTGTATTGCCCAGAACGGCTATACCCTAGTGGTCTACTCGATCGATCGATCGGGCCCCACTGCTGTTTGGAAAGGCCCAGCCCGTCTCAAACGCTACCAGCTCACTCAATTCAACGATAGTGGCAGTGCTGTTAAAGGTTACGTTGATCCCTTGAACTCCGCCGCTCTGGGAGATCTACGCTTTCAACACTGGCCCTTCCAAAAGGCCTCAGACATTGCTGTTCCCAGGAACCAGCAAGCAGCCCTCCCCGATGATACTTCGGCTGTTCTAGTTGATTTTGTCGATGGCGGGGAAATTACCGCCGCTGATTTCGTTTGCCCCTCTCCCAGCCAACCCACCTACAATACTGCTGTCATCCCAGCAGGGTTTCGCGCTTGTGTCCGAGGCAGAACCTTCTACAATCCCAACTCAGCAGCAGTTACCGCTAATCCGACACTAAAGGCTCGTTTGGATGCAGAAGTGGATGCCAAGCAGGAAATTGTGCTGTATCTGGCGGGGAACGTGACGGGGAAACCTGGATTTCCGGGCGCTTCCAACACTGCGCGTCTGGCTCCCATCCAAACTCGCGTTCTCAGCCGCAGCATTCTTCGCTAACCCCAGTTCGATCGCCCCAAACCTTCCGCCTCCTGCACCTGTGACCTATGAAACTGCGAACCCCCCTCAAACGTCGTCTGCGATCGATCGCGGGCTTTACCCTGATCGAAATGCTGGTCATCCTGATCATCATTGGGGTGCTGTTTGCGATCGCTGCTCCGGGCTGGGATGCCTTCCTGAACAATCAACGCCTCACCGGCGCTCGTGAACTAGTGGTGCAGTCCCTCAAGCAAGCCCAAACCAAAGCCAAAACCTCCAAAACTGCCCAAATTGTGGGATTCAGATACGAGAATGGCTTTCCAGAGGTCTCTTCTGGGGTTTACCTGTTGACGAATCCCGCTTCATCCCTGAACAACTGGCAAAGACTAGGTGAGAATCGTTTGCCTAGCAACACTGTAGAAGTCGTAACCTCTCGGACTGCTGCGCCCAATTTGCCCGCCGATTCGATTGTCTTTGATGCGGAAGGTGCAGTTGCTCAGTATCCCTTAGTACCCGCTCAAGAAATTCAGAATGCAGGTGACGAGGGAAAAGAGGCATACCTGAGGGTCACTCTTCGCAACCCCAACGCTTCTAATCCTGCGGCATCACAGCGCTGTGTCAAAGTCAAAACTCTTCTAGGGGCGCTTCAGCTAGATGAAAGGGATAAGTGCAATTAAAAGCACAAATAAAGGTGATGCAGCTCTTAAGTCGCTAAGGCGATCGTCCTGAGGTTTAGAACTTCGATTACTAACCCCGCAGCAGCGGCGTAGCTTGACCAAGCTACGCCGCTGCTTGACCTATTTGACCCCAACTATCGCGTGTTTCTACTCCGTATAACCAACAAAAAACCGACAGCTCTCTTGCGAAAACCTGTCGGCCAGTCGTGTGTTCCCTGTTGATGACTCGGCTAAAGTTGAGTCCTTTACAGTATGCCGAATCAGTCATTCAGCCGATGCGATCAGAATCATTTAAGTGCGTGATTCTGATCACAGCCCTTCTGACAAGCCACCAGCATCATTTGCTGCCGTAATAGAAGGCAATTTCTTTGTCCTTTAGAGGAGCAAAGTCTGCACCTTGGAGCAATTGATTGAGTTCGGATTGGGGGAGGTGCTTTGCGCCAATGCGGACGATTCGCGATCGCATCGTGTTGGAAACTCCGCTTCGTTGCCGTCCGGCTTCTAGTCCCATAACCTTTTGGTAGAGTTCCAGCTTGGCCGGGGGAATAGCAGAGCCGTCAAAATCAATGCCACGGGCGATCGCCGTATCGATCGCGTCTGCACCAGTGGTGTCAGTTGGAGATGGGGTTGAAGGGTCGGAAGACATTGCTAACCTAAATACTTTTCAGAAACATTTTACCAAAGCGCCTGAACCCAAAGTGTTCAAACCCAGAGCGCCTGAACTGACTAGACTCAACCTCTGGTCAGGCGGATGTGATCCATGATTTGCTGCTTGCGTTCAGCTGAACTGGTGGAGGTTGATCGCTGATTGAAATCTCCTTTGGTGCGAGCTAGATGCTCCATGATGCGCTGTTTGCGATCGTCTGCGGTTGCCATACTTGCTAAAACGCCTGTCGTGTCTAAAGATCTGCCCTCCTAGTTTAACGGTTCTACGTCTGACGATTCTGTCAATGCGTTATCCTCTGACAGTACCAAATGCCCTGAGAGACTGAACGCCGATGGCTCTTCAAGCAAAACCCAAAGCTGTTGTTCTGCTTTCTGGTGGACTGGATTCTGCCACCTCTGCTGCCCAAGCCATCGCTGATGGCTACGACCTGATTGCCCTATCTGTAAACTACGGGCAACGGCACGATCGCGAACTTTTGGCAGCGGCCGCCATTGCCCAGGCGTTGCAGATTCAGGAGCATTTCACCATTGCCGTGAACTTGGCCCAGTGGGGTAGCTCGGCGCTAACGGACGAGACGATCGCTGTTCCCACTGAAGGCAGTGAGATGGGAGTGATTCCCACGACTTATGTGCCCGGTCGCAACACAGTGTTTCTAGCGATCGCGCTGTCCCTGGCGGAAGCTGAAAATGCAGAAGCCATCTACTTGGGCATCAACGCAGTGGATTATTCTGGTTACCCCGACTGTCGTCCAGAGTATCTAGCCGCGTACCAGCAGCTCGCTACTCTATCCTCCAAAGCAGGACTAGCAGGCAAAGCCCCTAAGCTGGTCGCGCCCCTGATGTTGGATTCCAAAACAGAGATTGTGCAACGGGCGCTGCGATTGAAAGTGCCGATCGCTCAAACTTGGTCGTGCTACCAAGGGAATGAAGAACCCTGCGGCTTGTGCGATTCTTGCCGCATTCGCGATCGGGCCCTGATCGACGCAGGTTGCGCTGACTTAGCAACCGCGATCGGACGAGAGATTTGTGGATAGAGGCTGGAACTACTACTCTGTCGTCAAGTTACTTAGAAGATTTCTGATTCTGAGTGTACCCGTGGTGCAAGCGTCTCGCTTGTATTGCAGGCAAGATGCTCCTGCGCCGCTAGGGACTTTCTTTCGTAAAGACCGCTTTAAGTATGGCTTGCCTGAGAGCCTACAATTCCGAAAAAATGTCAAACGGGGCCTGTGATCACTTGCGAGAGATCTAAGATGTCAAACCGCTGCGATCGCGCTTAGCCAGCTACCTTTTTCACGCTGGGCAGTTCTTGAGCCGTTTGCCACCAAGCTTGCAGCTTTGGAGCCTGAGCCACGACCTCAGCAAACTCTGGAGTCCGGGCGAGGTAGATAAAGATAGGAATTAGGTAGAAATCGGCAATGCTGACCTCACCACCGAGGAGATAGGGCTGGCCCACCGTCAGAGCCTCGATCGCCTCGAGCGCTGTTTGTGCGGGCGCGACTGCCGCTTTCACCGCTGCCTCATCGGTCTTGCCGCCCTGACTGGGCACAATCAAACGCTGAATCACAATGGTTTGAATTGCGGGCGGATAAAGATAGTTGTCTATGACTGCCGTGATCTGATGCATCCGCGATCGTTCTAGGGGACTGGCAGGACTAAACTTCCCTTGGCTCACAACTGCATCCAGGTAGCTCGTGATGGCAGCGCTCTCATAGATGACTTCTCCATCCACCTCAACAGTGGGCACTTTGCCAAAGGGATGCTTGGCAAGATACTCGGCTGACTTATTTTCGCCGTTGAAGATGTTGATGCTTTTGAGGTCGTAGTCTGCACCTGCTTCCTCAAGGAGCAACCGCACTGTACGAACATAGGTACTGACCGGTGTCCCATGAAGGATAATTTTGGGCATGAGTTATAAGTTTTAGATGGAGACGAAACATCAACCTGAATAACTTCGCATATTTCAGTAACAAATACATCTTGCTTTGGCGTTGCCTAGTGTAGGTTTGGAATGCGATCGCCCCCACGATCGTTATGGGAAATAGCCAGCAAACCAGGCCTACCTCTCAGCAAATCTCATGCTAGGATTTCTTGAGTCTCAAATTAAGTCTATGAATCGCAATGAATACTGAAGTGAGTACTGAGCAAGCTGGACTCATGGATATTGAAGCGGTGCAGAGAGCGCTCAACCGATCCAGAGCTTCAATTTATCGATATGCCAACACTGACCCAATTTATTTGAACCCAGAATACAATCCCAAATGCTTGAATGCTGAACTGCGATCGAGCCGAGACGAAGCGCTAGTGTTTCATCCCAATGAGGTGGCTCGGTTTGCTAGGGATGTATTGAAAATCAAACAAGTGATTATTGAAGTTCAAGAAGCTGCTCCAACCTCGACACAGATTGTCCTTCAAGCCATTCTGTCAGAGCTTCAAGAAATTCACCAACTCCTAAAGCAGCGCTAAAGCGTTGAGATTGTTTGCTACCCACGATCGCTCTCGTTTGCCGTCGCTAAAGTAGACACTATCTGCTGGTGTAGTCAGTCCTAATTAAAACTCCTATGCTGCCTGGTAGTCACCCTGTAGGCTCCCCTCCTCGACAGACCTCTAAATTAGCTCATCTCTTCGGCATCTTCGTTGCTGTACTGACGCTGACGCTACCTGCGATCGTCATTGCTAGCTACTCCACTTCCTTCTCTTCCCTACCTGCCCACAGCGATTCTGTGCCGCTTAAGTAGCGCTCAAGTTAAGTAAGGTGAAAGTGAAGCGGCAGGCAACGGCAGAGGAGTTTTCGGCGGCCCTTGCGATCGTGGGTTGAATCTTAGAGAATAAATTGAACTCCGCAGACTGAACTCCGCAGACTGAACTGCACAGACGGGAGCAGGATCGCTATGATCTGATGTAGAAACTCTCTTAGCTATTTAAAAATTTCCAGGCCTGATCCCTATGACATCCTACGCTTCTTCCACAGCTAGAGCCGAAATGAGCGAACTGCGCCGCTTGCGGGGCTTGCTGCCGCCAGAGCTTCAAAGCTGGGTTTCTGTGGAAGCTACCACTGCGGTTAATCCACCTTTGATCTCCTGCGAAGAAATCGGTCGGGACGAAGTGGAAGTGCAGATCGACATGGTGAAGTGGGAGCAGTTAGCCACAGATCAGCGCAATTTGCTGTTCTGGCATGAGGTTGGGCGCATTCAGAGTGACACGATCCCCAAAGATGGTTGGGAAATGGCAGCGCTGGCGATCGGATTGGGAGGCGCAGTTGGGGAACTGTGGGTGCAGGATGGCTTACTGTTGCTGCTGGCGATGTCGCTGTGCGGCGTTTCTGGCTGGCGGCTCTACCAGAAGAACAACAGCGATCGCGTTGTCAAAGAGCTAGTGGAAGCGGACGAGAAGGCGATCGCCCTAGCAACTCGCTTCGGCTACAGTTTGCCCAACGCCTACAAAAGTTTGGGCAGCGCTTTGAAGGTGCTGATCGAGCAGTCGCCCAAGAAAAAGCTAAGGTCAAAATACGATGCTCGGTTGGATGCGCTGAAGAAAAGTGCCGCCAAGGCCAAAGCTAAACTGAAAACCCCGGAAGCGGAGTTTTAGCGGCGATTGAGTTGGCTAGAATAGCTGCATGACGCTGAGGTAAGGCTGTGCTGAATCCAACGGGTTTTTTGAGTCGGCCGAGAAATCGCAAAGTGGCAACGGCTTTGGCCTTTGCAGGAGCAGTTGCGCCGATCGCGGGGCTGCACAAGTTCTATCTGCGGCAGCCGTTGTGGGGCTTGCTGTATTTGATGCTGTCTTGGACTCCGATTCCCCGCATTGCCAGCGCGATCGAGGGCGCATGGTATCTCTCTCAAGATGGCGATGAGTTTGATCTGAAGTTTAATAGTGGTGTTTCCAGTGGCGCTCCCTCTACTTCGGTTGCTTCTGCAAAATCCGCGGAAATCGATCCGGCGGTGATCGGGGCGATCGCGGAAGCCGTCCGCCAACTCGACCAACTTCGGGCCGATGGGCTGATCTCAGAGTACGAGTTTGAGCAAAAACGCCGCCAAATGCTCGATCGCATCGGCTAGGGTTGATTTTATGGC
>DATNQR010000118.1:0-4054 GCA_036703905.1 Thermosynechococcaceae cyanobacterium | reverse complement strand
CCGCTTGCTCCATAGACTGATCTTCCAGCACTGGAGTGGACTGAGGTTTCGCTTCGATCGATGGATCAGCAAACGGAGGGTCAACCTTCTCCATATCTGAGGAGGGTCTGCGAAGGCTCTGGATGCGAAGACGTTGAATTGGTTTTCCTGGCATGAACTCAGCTTCCGTAGCGTGAAGCAACTGCCAAAACCCACAGCCTGCTTCGATTCACCTGATTGTGCCGCTATTGTATTAGCTACTCCTCAATTTGAAGCAGTGGAACCGGAATCTTTCGCCCAGTTGTGATGAGGCGATCGAGCTGATTGCCCTGGCTACCCTCTAAACAACTGATTAGCAACAAAATTAGTTCTCCAGAGTGAAAGTAATTTTGGAGTGATTGTGCCTTACAGCCTGGGTTAAAGCTACTTGAGCAGCGACACTATGGACATCAGGTTATGACTGTAGTTGCTTCCAGGTTGACTGAGGCGATCAATCGATCGCCTCAGTCAACCGCTCCGCCATCGCAAATTTTGGGTTTGGCTAAAGGGCACACAATTCTGAAAACGAAACCTTCTACAATGGGTTGAATTTACGCACCGATACCCTCTACTGCCATGCCGCGCCGCAACGACCTCCACAAAATTCTGCTGATTGGCTCCGGGCCGATCGTGATTGGACAAGCCAGCGAGTTCGACTACTCCGGCACTCAAGCCTGCAAAGCGCTGCGAGATGAGGGGTACGAAGTGGTGCTGGTGAATTCCAATCCGGCGACGATCATGACTGACCCGGAAACCGCCGATCGCACCTATATTGAGCCGCTCACGCCGGAAATTGTCGCCAAGATCATTGAGAAGGAGCGCCCCGACGCGCTGCTGCCAACGATGGGCGGACAAACAGCGTTGAACTTAGCCGTCGCCTTGGCTAAGGACGGGACGCTGGAGAAGTTTGACGTGGAATTGATTGGGGCCAAGCTGCCCGCGATCGAGATGGCGGAGGATCGGAAGCTATTTAAAGAGGCAATGGCGCGGATTGGTGTGCCCGTGTGTCCTTCTGGGCTAGCGGAGACTCTGGAGGAAGCGCGGGCCGTGGGGCGAGAAATCGGCAGCTACCCACTGATCATTCGTCCGGCCTACACGATGGGCGGCAGTGGCGGCGGCATTGCCTACAACCAGGAAGAATTTGAAGAAATCTCCCAGTCGGGACTGGATGCCAGCCCAGTGTCGCAGATTTTGATTGAAAAATCTCTCTTGGGCTGGAAAGAGTACGAGCTGGAGGTGATGCGGGATCTGGCGGATAACGTTGTGATCATCTGCTCGATCGAGAACCTCGACCCGATGGGCATCCACACAGGCGACTCGATCACCGTGGCTCCGGCCCAAACTCTAACGGATAAAGAGTATCAGCGCCTGCGAGATGCCTCGATCAAGATCATCCGCGAGATTGGTGTGGAGACGGGCGGCTCCAACATTCAGTTCTCGGTCAACCCCGATACAGGGGAAATAATTGTGATTGAGATGAACCCGCGTGTGTCCCGCAGTTCGGCATTAGCGTCCAAAGCAACGGGTTTTCCCATTGCCAAGATGGCCGCTAAACTTGCAGTCGGCTACAGTCTGGACGAGATTCCTAATGACATTACTAAGAAAACCCCCGCGAGTTTTGAACCGACGATCGATTACGTCGTCACCAAGATTCCCCGCTTTGCCTTCGAGAAATTCCCCGGCTCTAAGCCCTACCTGACGACACAGATGAAGTCGGTGGGTGAAGCGATGGCGATCGGGCGCACCTTCCAGGAGTCATTCCAGAAGGCATTGCGATCGCTGGAAACTGGCCGGGCTGGCTGGGGCTGCGACAGAGCCGAGAAGTTGCCCAGCCTGGAGCAAATTCGGGCGGGCCTGCGGACTCCCAACCCAGAGCGGATCTTCACGGTGCGCCACGCGATGCAGATGGGCATGACCGTTGAGGAAATCTACGAACTCACCGGCATCGACCCCTGGTTTTTGGATAAGCTCCAGGATCTTCTAGACACCGAGAAATTCCTTAAGCGCACGCCCCTATCCAACCTGACCGAAGCGCAAGTGCTGGAGATCAAGCGCCAAGGGTTTAGCGATCGACAAATCGCCTACGCCACTAAAACCCACGAGGATGAAGTCCGAGACTATCGTAAATCCCTCGGCATCATCCCCGTTTACAAGACCGTTGATACCTGCGCCGCCGAGTTTGAAGCCCTCACCCCCTACTATTACTCCACCTACGAAGAAGAGAACGAGATTCTGCCCTCGACTCGACGCAAGGTGATGATCCTGGGCGGTGGCCCCAACCGCATCGGGCAGGGCATCGAATTCGACTACTGCTGCTGTCATGCGTCCTTCGCGCTACAGGCAGACGAGTTCGAGACGATCATGGTCAACTCTAACCCCGAAACCGTTTCCACCGACTACGACACTAGCGATCGGCTTTACTTTGAACCGCTCACCAAAGAAGATGTGCTCAACATCATCGAAGCCGAAAACCCAGAAGGCGTGATTATCCAGTTCGGTGGTCAAACCCCGCTTAAGCTGGCCGTGCCGTTGCAGAAATACCTTACGGGCGGCACCTGCACGGTGCAAACCAAAATTTGGGGCACGTCACCAGATTCGATCGACACCGCCGAAGACCGGGAACGGTTCGAGAAAATCCTGCGAGAACTCGATATCAAGCAGCCGGAAAACGGTTTGGCTCGCAGCACCCCCGAAGCAGTCCAAGTTGCCCGTCGCATCGGCTATCCCGTCGTTGTCCGTCCCAGCTACGTCCTCGGGGGTCGGGCTATGGAAATTGTCTACTCTGACCAAGAGCTAGAGCGCTACATGGTCTACGCTGTGCAGGTGGAACCGGATCACCCAATTTTGATCGACAAGTTTCTGGAAAACGCGATCGAAGTAGACGTGGACGCGATCGCCGACTCCACTGGGCGTGTTGTCATCGGCGGCGTAATGGAACACATCGAAGAAGCGGGTATTCACTCCGGCGACTCCGCTTGCTCCATCCCCACCCAAACCCTCAGCCCCGAAGCTCTGACTCAAATCCGCACCTGGGCTGCCCAACTGGCCAACGCCCTTGATGTTGTAGGTTTGATCAATCTCCAGTTCGCCGTTCAGGGTGAGCAGGTCTACATCATTGAAGCCAACCCCCGCGCCTCCCGCACCGTGCCGTTTGTGTCGAAGGCGATCGGTGTGCCTTTGGCCAAAATGGCCGCCCGCGTCATGTCTGGTCAAACTCTAGAGCAATTGGGCTACACCGCCGAGGTCATCCCGTCCCACGTCTCGGTGAAAGAAGCTGTCCTGCCCTTCGAGAAATTTCCCGGCACAGACACGATCCTCGGCCCCGAAATGCGATCGACCGGAGAGGTTATGGGTATTGATGACAGTTTTGGCATCGCCTTCGCCAAAGCCGAATTGGGAGCAAGCCAGCGGTTACCCCTAAAAGGAACCGTGTTCGTCTCCATGAGTGAACGCACTAAAGCTGCTGTTGTTCCGATCGTGAAGGACTTCCTCGACCTCGGCTTCAAAGTCATCGCCACCGAAGGAACCCGTAAAATCCTCCGGGAAAGCAACCTGGATGTAGAACTGGTGCTGAAGCTTCATGAAGGCCGACCCAACGTGCTAGATGCAGTCAAAAATCAGCAAGTCCAACTGATCATCAACACGCCATCCGGTGAAGATGCCCTCGCAGATGGTCGTCTGATTCGCAGAACTGCCCTCACGTATAAAATCCCGATCGTCACCACGATCGCAGGTGCAAAGGCCACGGCCGCCGCAGTGCGATCGCTCCAATCCCAACCCCTCACCGTCAAAGCGCTCCAGGACTATTTGAAAACTTGAGAATGCTAGGCTATGAGAACTTCACCGGGAGTAGCCATGACGAAGCAGACTTTAATTGAGGAAATCGCGCAGATTCCCTCTCGGATCAAATGGATAAAGTCGAACTGAGGTTCTACTGACGGCAAAGATGATTGGTAGCAAGAACGATCGCTACCCCAAAACGGATTGGTTCAGGGGTAAGGTGCCCACAGTCTTTTCGCCGATGTAGGTGAACCCA
>DATNQR010000117.1:0-2277 GCA_036703905.1 Thermosynechococcaceae cyanobacterium | reverse complement strand
TGGCTCTAGCAAAACTCGCACGGTTCCACGTCCAGGTGGTGGGGTTTGGGTCTACACACCGCGCCATTATGAGTGAGAAGCGAATGAGTGAGAAGCGATCTATCAGGGTTTCAAACCTCAAGAGCGCAAGTCTTATTTGTTTTGCTTTTGATTGGGGTTGTCCCGGCGAGCTTCAGAGCGCTTCTCTAGCCGCAGCAGCCAGACCATCAGGGCGACAACTCCAACCTGCACACCCAAGTTTGGCAGGGCGGCAACTACGTCTCGCCCTGCCAGTACCTGCATCAGGAAGATGAAGCCGCCGATCGCGCCGGAAGCAGCAAAGGAAAGATACACGAATCGCCGCAGTCCCCGGTAGGGCGATTCGGCTTCGGCTTTCAGTCGGGCGAAGCGTTCTGCGTCCATTCCGGGGGGAATACTAGGCTTTTGGGGTGCTGGCATGGGCGGCCTCCGTGGGCTGGCTAAACTGCTCCGCGAATCTCTTCAACCACACCATCTTTCAACAGAATCTCAACCTGCATTTTCTCGATCAGGTTGTCGCCTACTTCCACGCGAAACACGCTGTCGATCTGACCCTGCACCACTTCCTGGTCTAGCTCCAACACTTGCACCTGCTGAAGTTGCTGAAGCACCTGGTTCTTTTGCTCCAGGAATTCGCTTTTCTTCTGGTTGACTTGGGATTGAATGCTGTCGATCTGTTGCAGAGTTTCGGGGCCGGGGGGCTTGATGCTTTGCTTCTGGATCTCGGCGATCATTCGCTGGGCTTGCATTTCCAACTGTTGTAGTTGGTTGTCTAGCTGGTTGATTTGTCCTTGAAGCTGCTGCTGGGCATCGTCTTTCCAACGGGAGGTGACGATCGCTTTGACGTTGATCGAGCGTCTCAGCAGCAGATGAGATTGCGAAACATCCATAGAAGCTTTGATAGAAACGGTGTACGTGTACGAATCGCCTACGGATACTAGGCAAACATCTCGTCGATCATACCTCGGTAGCGATCCAACAGGACTTTTTTGGAGAGGCGGGGTGATTCTCTCAGAGGAATTGTTCAGGAAGCTGATCGTGGGGCTGTGTTGTAATGCAGAGAAGCGCAACGGGACAAACGGGATGAGCATAGAATTTGGGCTGGGTTTGTTGAAGGTGGCTTTACCTCTTGTAGCAAAGGCGATCGCGGCGACGGTTCAGAACAAGCTGAATCCGAGTGAGTTGGAACGGGCGATCACTGCGGCGCTGGAAGAGTCGGAGGCACTGAAGATTCAGCAGAGAGCCTGGAATCCGGTGTTTTCTCGTTGCGAACCGAACAAGATTGACAAGTTCTTGGCTAAGTGGTTAGAGCATTCGGCAGTGCAGGGAGAGTTGCAGAAGCCGTTGCAGCAGACGGGAGCGATCAATGTCGCGGTTGTGGTGGAAGCGGCTAAACAAGTTGGGAACGATCACGGGATTCCGATCGCTCCTGCTCACTTGAAATCCTGGCTGACTCAGTTCGCTCAGGCGTATTTCGATCGCACCAGTGAGTGCTTGCGGTTTCGGGTAGCGCGAGACAACTACATGACCCAAGTGGCGAACTGGTTTGATGATGTCAAATTCGCTGGAGTCGATGTTCCCGGCTACGACGTGGAGAAGGCAGAGAAGCTGGCGCAGATTTTTGTCATGCCGGAAGTTGAGGAGAAACCGCAGCGAGGATTTGATTCAGCGCTGAGACTGTCTGAGAACGAGATTGTGATAGATGAGGTTCAGGCGGTCGTGAGGCACTTGGTGCCGGAACAGCGCGATCAATCGCGGTTGGAGCGATCGGGGCGGAAGTTCGTAGCCCAGCAATTACTGAGTCAGAGTGTTGGACGGGCAGTGATTTTGGGAGAACCGGGGTCGGGGAAATCGACGCTGGTGAACTATTTTGCGGTGATGTTGGCGCTGGGCAATGGTGAGGAATTGGGGTTGGTGGGGGATTGGTTGCCGATCGTGATTCGGATGCGAGATTGGGTGCGGTTTCCAGAGCTGCCGCCGTGTGAGTATGTGCGGCAGTTTGCGGAGAATACGCTATCGACGAAGGCCCTGCCTGTGGGGTTTTTTGAGTATTGGCTGGAGCGGGGACGGGCGCTGATTTTGCTGGATGGGCTGGATGAAGTGCCGGAGGCGGCCAAGCGAATTGAGTTTGTGCAACGGATTGAGAATTTTCTGGGGCAGCACTCCCAGAATCGGGCGATCGTCACTTCGCGGCCGGCGGGCTATCGGCGGGACTTTTTCCGCACGGAGGAGTTTCCGCACTATGAGTTGCTGCCGTTT